>CAJANQ010000217.1 GCA_903941145.1 uncultured Actinomycetes bacterium | reverse complement strand
GGCGAGGCCGTGCCCGCCCAGGCGATCGCCCAGGTCTGCGAGCTCACGTGGCAGCTGCGCGGCACCGCCGAAGGCCGTCAGGCCGAGGGCGCCCGCGTCGGCATCACCGCCAACCAGGGCCTCTTCGGCCACGGTTCGGCCGTGCTCCTCACCAAGTAGTCACGTGCTGCGCCACGGCCACTCCCCCGAGGAGCACCACCTGGCCCAGACCGCCCGGATCGGGCGGCGGGTCGGCGACGTCGGTTCGCAGTTCATGCTCGACGGCGCCACGTACGCGCGCGGCGCCGAGCTCGGGTTCACCGGGCTCAACTTCTACGCGGCGGGCCGCGGCGGCGTGCTCGGCCGGGTCGACTCCGACGTCGTGGTCGCGGCGTTCACGTTCATCGGCCCTGCGATGGTCCGCTCCGGCTGGGACGAGGGCCTCGGGCTCCTCGACCCGCAGCAGGCCGCCGTCGAGTTCATCGAGTGCGGCTACCAGTGGGGCCGCACCCACCTGCCGGCCAGCTGGTCCGAGGGGGGCGACGCCGAGCGGTTCGTGGCGCTCACCCGCAAGGTCACCGACGGTCTGGAGCCCTACGGCGTGGGGCTCTTTGCCGCGTGGCGCGCCATGCCGTGGCCCGAGGACGCTCCCGCCCAGGTGCTCCACGCCGTCCATCTGCTCCGTGAGCTGCGGGGCGGGGTCCACGTGATGGCTGTCATGGCCCACGGCGTCGACCCGCACGCTGCGGTGGTCAACAAGTCGGGTGCTGTGGTCGCCGAGATGCTCGGGTGGGCCGCGCCGCACCCCGACGCCGAGGCGCACCCCGTGCACGAGGCCGTCGAGGCGGCCGAGCGGGCCACCGACCTGCAGATGGCCCACGCGTTCTCGGTCCTCACCGACGCCGAGCTCGACGAGCTGGTCGAGCTCACCTCCCGGCTGCGGGGCTGAGCACCGCCGTCAGGTGGTGCGCCGGCGGTGCACCAACGCGCACGGGGCGATCATCGCCGACAGCACCGCCACCACGACGAGCGCGACCTGCGTGCCCCAGGCGGCAACCACCGCGCCGAGCACGACCGGACCACCTACCAGGCCGACGTAACCAAGGGTCGACGCGGCGCCCACCAGGACCGCAGGACGTTCCTGGTCGCGGCCGATCTCTGCGAGCAGCAGCGGCCAGGTGACCGCCACACCGCTCGCGGCGGCCACCAGTCCGAGGGCCGCGACGACTGGCCAAGGGGCGAGCGCGAGCGCCAGAACTCCCACGGTCGCAGTGCCGGTCCCAGCCACCAGCGCCTGGTGCGCCGCCCGGCGGGTCTGCACGCGGCCCATCGACGACCTCACCACGGCAGCAACGGCGAACCCCATGACCGCGCCACCTGCGCCGAGGAGCAACCCTGCGTCGAGCTGGCGCCGCAGGTGCAGCACTCCCCAGGTCCCTACGCCGCCCTCCACGACCGCGCCGAGCGCGAACGCGAGTGCCACCACCATGAGGCGCTCACGCCACAGGGTCCGCAGACCGTCGAGCACACCGACGTGCTCGCCGGCGGCGTCGGCCGGCAGCGCCACGCCACGGCCCCGCACGGCGACCACTACCGCGACCGCAGCGATCACCGGCCACACCCAGCGCCAGCCCGATGGCCCCAGCGCGCCCAGCGCCACCCCGACCAGGAGGCAACCGAACACGCCGCCGTAGTTGAACGACGCGTGTATCTGCACCAGCCGGCCCGGCCTCTGGCTCAGGGCTGCGGTGGCAGCAATGTTGGCTGCGACGTCGAGCAGCCCGGTGACCCCGAACGTCATGACGAGCAGCGCGGCGAGCGGCCAGCGGGCCGGCACCGCGGCAGTGACGCAGACGAGCACGGCCCAGATCGCCAGACTCGCTGTCAACAGGGAGGAGGTCCCCCTCCGTTCGGCCCAGACTCCACCGACCGCGGTTGCGGCGGCGCCCACCAGGAGTCCGGCCGAGAGCACGACGCCGAACTGCCCGGGACCGCCCAGCAGGTCCGACAGCTCAGGGGTCGCCACCTGCCAGGACCCCACCAGCAGCCCGATCGACGCGAACGCTCCGGCGACCGGCCAGATCTGTCGGACGGTCGGAACGTCGACCAGTCCCGCAGCAGTCGGCGGGGTGGTCCGGGGGGGCACCATGGGCACAGCCTGCTCTGCCCCGTAGCATCGGCGCCATGACGACGGCCACGGGGCTCCGCGGATGGATCCGCACCGGCGACTCGGCGCTGCCCCGCGCCGTGCGCGCCGCCCGCCGTGCCGTGGCCCGCAGCGGCGCCAAGCGAGCCGAGGGCTCCATCTCCGCCTACATGGACGCCGTCGTGCGAGAGGCGACCGCCGGCACGGTCGGCTCCGCCCTCGAGCCCGAGCTGCGGACCCGGTCGCGGCTGATGGCCGCTCGCCACCGGGGCAGCCGGTGAGCTCGCTCCCCCGTTCGGTCGCCGTCGTCGCCCCCAGCCCCGTCCCGTTGCGGCGGGGTGGCGCGGAACGGCTCTGGGACGGCCTCGTCGACGGGCTCCTCGCCGCCGGGGTGGAGGCCGACCTGGTGAAGCTGCCGGTCCGCGAGTTCACGCTGGCCGACCTCATGGACGCGTACGAGCAGTTCGCACTCCTCGACCTGAGCCACGTCGACGCCGTGGTGACTGGCAAGTACCCGGCCTGGATGGTCGACCACCCCCGCCACACCGTGTGGATGCTCCACCCGCTCCGAGGCCTGTACGACTCGTACCGGCCCGAGGTCTTCGAGGACCGCCGGCTGCCCGACGACCCGGACCTGCTGGCCGTCCGCGACCTGGTCACGGCGGGCCCCCGCACTGCCGACCCGTTCGAGGTCATGGACCTGGTGCGCTCCGCCGCCGACCGGCTGGGACCGGCCGCCGCGACCTCCGACGGAGCGCTGGCGCTCCCTGGCCCCTTCAGCCGCGCCGTCGTGCAGTTCCTGGACCGCTGGGCGCTCGACGGCCGCCGGGTGCGGCGCCACGCCGCGATCTCCGACGTGGTCGCCCGGCGGCCCGACTACTTCCCTCCCGAGGTGTCGGTCCGGGTCGTCCACCCGCCGAGCGCGCTCCGGGCCGCCCGACCGGCCGAGCTCGGTCGCAACTTCTTGGTCGTGTCCCGGCTCGAGCGCATCAAGCGGGTCGACCTGGCCATCACGGCGCTGCAGCGGCTCGACCACGACGACGTCACCCTCACCGTCGTCGGCGACGGACCCGACCGCGAGCGGCTGCAGGCGCTTGCCGGCGACGACCCGCGCGTCACGTTCGCCGGCCGGGTCGACGACGACGCCCTCCGCCAGCTCTACGCCACGGCCCGGGCCGTCGTCGTGACGCCCGAGCGCGAGGACTTCGGCTACGTCACGCTCGAGGCCCACCACCACGGCCGGCCGGTCATCACGGTCACCGACGCCGGTGGTCCGACCGAGCTGGTGACCGACGGGCACAGCGGACTGGTCGTCGAGCCGGACCCTGCAGCTGTCTCCGGGGCGATGCGCGAGCTCCTGGAGGACACCGCCACCGCAGAGCGTCTGGCCCGTGCCGGGTGGCAGACCGCGGCGCAGGTCACCTGGGACCGCGCCGTCGACGAGCTCCTCGGCGAACGGCCGGCGCGTGCGTCCCACCCCGTCGACGGCCGGCGCGGCCGTCTGGTTGCGGTGTCGTCCTACCCGGTCCTGGGTGCCGCCGGCGGCGGGCCCGAGCGGGCACAGCACCTGCTGCAGTCGCTGGTCGCCGACGGCTGGGACGTCGAGCTGCTCGACCTCACCGTCGACGCGTCCAAGGTGACGCCCGAGGGCGGCCGACCCGGGTCCGACGACGGCATCGTCGAGACGACGGCGCAGTACTCCCAGCGGCACCACGAGGCCGAGGCCCGCCTGCGGCTGGTCACCGGTGACGTCGCCGTGACCGACATCGCCGCGTCGGTGCTGTGGCCGTCGACCCCCGTGTTCGTCCGCGAGCTGGCCGCCGCGCTCGAGGGAGCCCGCGGCGTCGTGCTGGTCCAGCCGTACCTCTACCCGGCGGTCGCGGCGCTCGCCCCCGACCTGCCCGTGGTCTACGACTCGCACAACCACGAGCACAGCCTGAAGGCCGCCATGCTCCCGGCCAACGAGGGTGGCCGCTGGCTCCTGGACCGCGTCCGCGACTGCGAAGGCGCTGCCAGCCGCGCCGCCCGGCTCGTCGTGGTCACCACCGACCACGACCGGACCGAGCTCGCCACCGACTACTCGATCGACCCGGACCGCATCAGCGTCATCCCCAACGGCGTGGACACCTCGGCAGTGCCGTTCACACCGCTCGAGGAGCGGCATGCACGCCGCGCCGACCTCCTGGTGCGCTACGACGCCGGCCCGGCGTTGCGGCGCGTCGCCGTGTTCGTCGGTTCTGGCCATGCGCCCAACATCGAGGCCGGGCGGTTGCTGCTGAAGATCGCGGACGACCTGCCCGACACGCTCCTCCTCCTCGCCGGGCGGCACAGCCTCTTCCTCGAGCAGCGCCGCACGGCGACCAACGTCCGGCTCCTGGGCGAGGTCGGTGCGGCGCAGCTGGCCGACCTGCTGGCCGGCGCCGACGTGGCGCTCAACCCGATGACCACCGGCGGCGGGTCGAACCTGAAGCTGCTGGGCTACCTGGCGGCCGGGGTGCCCGTGGTCTCGACCGAGCTCGGGGCCCGCGGTCTGGACGGCGTCGAGCGGCTCATGACCGTGGCCCCGGTCGACCGGTTCGCCGAGGCGGTCCGCGCCGCGCTCGACGGCCCCGACGCAGAGCGCCTCGCCGAGGCGCGCAAGGTGGTCGAGGAGCGGTCCGACTGGTCCGTCATCGGCCAGCGGTTCGCGGCGCTCGTGCGTGAGGTCATGGAGCAGACCGGTGGGTGACGGCACGGTCGTCGTGGTCGAGGTGACCAACACGCTCGCGGTCCCGTACACGACGGGCTACCAGCGGGTGGTACGAGAGGTCCTCCGTGGGCTGGACGGCCCCGCCGGCCGCGGCCTCGAGATCGTGCCCGTCGTCAGGCCCCGCCTGCTCGGCAACTACCGCCGGCTGACCGAAGACGAGACCGGGCGCCTGCGCCACCACCCGCCCGGCGGCCACGGCGGACGCCGGTCCGACCGGTTCGGCGTCCTGGCGCCGGTGGTGCGCGGCACGCTCGACCTGGGCGTGACCAAGCAGGTGCGCGGCGCGCTCGGCCGCGCCCGTGGCCGGCGGGCGCTCACGCCGGAGATCCGGGCGCTCACCATCCCGCTGCCCGAGATCGGCTCCATCTGGCTCGACCTCGAGCCCACCTGGCACAACCCCGAGCCCCGGTCCGAGGTCCTGCCGCGGATGCGGGCCGCCGGCATCCACAACGCCGTGCTCGTCGCCGACGTCATGCCCGAGCTGCACCCGAGCTGGTTCGACCCGGCCCAGCGCGAACTTTTCGGCGACTGGCTGCGCGCGCACCTGCGCGACTCCGAGCTGTTCCTGTGCATCTCCGAGCGCACCGCCGCCGACCTCAAGTCGGTCGCCGCGCGGCTCGACGCACCGGAGCCCCAGACCGTGGTGGTCCCGCTGGGCGCCGACTTCCCCGTCGTCGAGCCCCTTCCGGTCGACCTCCCCGACGACATCGGTCGGTACCTCCTGGTGGTCGGCACGGTCGAGCCCCGCAAGAACCAGCAGCTCGTCCTCGACGCGTTCGACGTGCTCTCCCGCCGGCACCCGGACCTGGGGGTCGTGTTCGTCGGCAAGCAGGGGTGGCTGGTGGACGACCTGGTCGACCGCATGCGCAGCCACCCCGAGTTCGGCCAACGCCTGCAGTGGCTCGAGGGCATCGACGACGCCCAGCTGGCATGGCTCTACCAGCACGCCTTCCTGGCCGTCGCGCCGTCCAAGTACGAGGGGCTCGGCGTGCCGGTCATGGAGGCCCTCCACCACGGCTGCGCCACGCTGTCCTCCGACGGGGGCGCCCTGCCAGAGGCGGGCGGCGACCGGGTCACCTACTTCTCCCCCAAGGACGCCGACGCGCTCTGCGTGCTGGTCGAGCGGCACCTGCTCGACCCCGAGT
>CAJANQ010000216.1 GCA_903941145.1 uncultured Actinomycetes bacterium | reverse complement strand
CCGGTGCCGTAGGTGTTCTTGGCCATGCCCGGGTGCACGCACGCCTGGCCGAAGAGCGCCGCCTGCTGGTCGCCGGCGATGCCGGCGACCGGCACGCCCCCGGGCAGGCCGGTCCCTTCGACGGTGGTGCCCACCACGCCGCACGACGGCACGACCTGGGGGAGCGCGGCCATCGGTACGCCGAACAGCTCGCACAGCTCCTCGGACCACTCGAGGCGGCCGATGTCGAACAGCATCGTGCGCGACGCGTTGGAGGGGTCGGTGACGTGGGCGGCGCCGCCGGTGAGGTTCCAGATGAGCCAGGTGTCGATGGTGCCGAGCAGCAGGTCGTCGTCGACGGCGACCCCGCCCTCGGTGAGCAGCCACTCGACCTTGGAGGCCGAGAAGTACGGGTCGAGCACCAGGCCGGTCAGGCGTCGCACGCGCTCGAGCTCGCCGGCGGCCTCGAGCGCGTCGCAGCGCGCCGCGGTGCGGCGGTCCTGCCAGACCACGGCGCGGTGGCGGGGCTCGCCGGTCGTGCGGTCCCAGGCCACCACCGTCTCGCGCTGGTCGGTGATGCCCACGGCGGCCACGGGACGGCCCAGGGTGCCGACGCACTCGGCGAGCACCTCCTTGGTGACCTGCCAGATCTCTGCCGCGTCGTGCTCGACCCAGCCGGGCCGCGGGAAGTGCTGGGTGAACTCGCGGTAGGACCGGCCGACCGGGCGGCCGTCGGTGTCCACGGCGAAGGCCCGTACGCCGGTGGTCCCTGCGTCGATGGCGATGACGACCGGGCCACCGTCAGTCGTGTCAGTGCTGCTCATGGGCCCTGACGTTAGAGGCTCCACCTAGGGTGGCCGGATGCGCATCGGGATGCTGACCTCCGGCGGGGACTGTCCAGGGCTCAACGCCGTCATCCGGGCCGTGGTCCGGGTGGTGGAGCGCCGCTACGGCGGCCAGGTGCTCGGGTTCAAGGACGCGTGGCGGGGTGTGCTCGAGGACGAGTGGATGCCGCTCGACGTCGAGGCCTGCCGGGGCATCCTCCCCCGGGGCGGCACCATCCTGGGGACCTCGCGGATCCAGCCCTACCAGTACGACGACGGCGTGGACCTGGTGAAGGTTGCGGCCGAGCGGCACCAGCTCGACGGGTTCCTGGTGGTGGGCGGCAACGGCTCGCTCGCGTGCGCCCGGGACCTGGGCCGTGACGGGGTCAACTGCATCGGGATCCCCAAGACGATCGACAACGACATCGGTGCGACCGAGATGACCTTCGGGTTCGACACCGCCGTGCACGTCGCGACCGAGGCCATCGACCGGCTGCACACCACCGCCGAGTCGCACGACCGCATCATCGTGGTGGAGGTGATGGGCCGCGACGTCGGCCACATCGCCGTGCGCGCCGGCATCGCCGGCGGCGCCACGATGACGCTCGTCCCCGAGTTCCAGTTCGACCCGGGCGAGGTGTGCGCCCGGCTCGCCGCCCGCCACGAGGGCAACGACTTCGCCTCGATCGTCGTGGTCGCCGAGGGCGCCGCTGCGGTGCCCGGCTCCATGCCCGAGCCCGACTACGAGGTCGACCGGTTCGG
>CAJANQ010000215.1 GCA_903941145.1 uncultured Actinomycetes bacterium | reverse complement strand
GCTCGGACGAGATGGCGGCGAGCACCCTGCGGCCCGCACCGATGACGAAGGTGGCCCGCTTGTTCATGATGGGTCCCATCCGCTTCACGCCGAACGCCTGGGCCACGGCGCGGTCGGTGTCGGACAGGAGCGGGTACCCGAGCCCGTGCTTGGCGTCGAACTGGGCCTGCTTGTCGACCTTGTCGGCCGAGATCCCGACCCGCTGGGCGCCGACCTCGGCGAACTCCGCTGCGATGTCACGGAAGTAGCAGGCCTCCTTGGTGCAGCCGGTCGTCATGGCCTTGGGGTAGAAGAACAGCACGACCGGACCGGTCTCGAGGAGGGTCGAGAGCGTGACCTGGTTCCCGTTCTGGTCAGGGAGGGTGAAGTCGGGAGCGGTGTCGCCGGTAGCAAGCATGGGGGGGGCCTCGATCGTTCGGTTACCAACGAGGTGAACGGTGCGCACCTCCGCCGTATTCCGACAGCCCGCCAAAACCCCTTGTGGCGAGAAGGTTCTAGGCCGGATCGACCAGCCGGGCCCTGAGCGCCGAGACCGTACCGGGACCGGCCCCGTGCTCGGCCAGGTAGCCCGCCGCACCACCGAACTCCGACTGCAGAAACTCGAGCGTGTGGTGCATGGTGACGGGGCGGGCCGACCACAGGCCCAGCTCGAGCTCGTCGGGCGGGACGTTGCCCTCGATGTGGCCCAGGTACCGGAGCCAGGTCGTCTGGACGGCCGTCGCGTTGGACGACCGTGCGTAGTCGGCCACCACCAGGTCGTCGGGCACACCGAGCGCCCCGAGCAGCAGGACGGCGAGCAGCCCGGTGCGGTCCTTGCCCACCGCACAGTGGAACGCCGTCCCACCGTCGTGGTCGGCGACCCGCTGCACGGCACGGGCCAGACGGCCGCCGAACTGGGTGAGGATCGACCGGTACCGCTGCGCGAGCAACGTGTCGATGTGGTCGTGGTCCTCGTCCTCCCACGACCAGGCCTCGTCGAGGACCGCGTGGTGCTCCGTGACCACCTCTGCGTGCGAGAACACCGCGGTGGTGTCGCGCTCGGCCGCGTCGCGCAGGTCGAGGACGAGCGAGATCCCGCGGTCGGCGAGCCCCTGGGCCGCATCGGGCCGGGCCCGGTGGAGCGAGTCACCCCTGACCAGCAGGCCGAACCGGGTCGTACCCCCGTCGGCCGGCAGGCCACCCAGGTCACGTGCGTTGAAGATCCCGGACCGGCCGAGGACCGTCCGGAACCTGCGGTCCACGACCGAGGAGGCAGGAGTGGAGGTCATGTCGGGCTCAGCCCAGGCCGAGCACGATGCCGATGCCGTCGGCGGTGACCCGCAGGTCGTCGACCACGATCGGCACGGTGTCGTCGGAGCCCGGGACGAGCGGCGCCTGCACCGTGGCCGGGAACCGGAAGTTCAGCGGGGCCAGGGAGGCCAGCCCGCCCAGGCGGCGGCTGAGCTGGTTGACCAGGCCCGGCAGGAACGGCGGCAGCTCCAGCCACGCGGCCCGGACACTGAGCTCGAGCCGGCCGCCCACCAGGCGGGGCCGCACCTCGGTGCGCACGGCGGACCGCAGGTCGGGGAACCGCTCGGAGATCAGGCGGGTCTGGCGCAGGGCCGCACCGACCTGCTGCTCCCCCAGGTCGACCTCGAGCTCGAACGGGAGCGGCAGGTCGCCGATGGCCCTGGCGAGCAGCTCACGGGCCAGGTGGTCGACGCCCGACGACGCCAGACCAAGGCCCACCCGGGTGCCGGCGACCGGGACGGGCTCCGCGGTGCCGACGACCTCGTCGGTGGCAGGGAGCGCGAACGACATGAGCCCCGACGAGATGCTCACGGACGCCGGGCCGGTCGCGACGCCAAGGTCGGCCATCATCGTGCCGACGTCGGGCCCCAGGTCGGCCGAGATCCTGCCCACGTGCTGGCCGAGGGTGTCGAACAGCCCGTCGCCCATCATCGAGAACATCATCCCGGCCATCTGGACCAGGCCGGACCAGGCGCCGTCGGCCATGCCCTCGGGGGCCGGCACGTCCGGGTCGACCGAGAGCGAGACCAGCTCGCCCGCCTCGAGGTCGAGGCCGACGGCCACGTTCCGGTCGGCGAGCAGCTCCATGAACGGGTCGACGAGCGCCTCGACCCGCACCGGGATCGGGACCTGCGGGACAGGGAGACCGCCGGCCGCCGCGGCGTCCGTCGTGTCGCCCTCCATGTCGGAGCTGCGAACCGAGACGTCGCCCATGGCCCGGACGACCACGCGGGCACGACCGCCGTCGTCGGCACGGAGGTCGAACTCGGCGCCCGTGACCGTGAGGGCAAGGCCGAGCCGAACCTCGCCCATCCCGGGCAGGGTCACGTTGGTCTCGACCGGGTCGAGCGGGACGCCGGCCCCGACACCGAACAGCACGAGCAGGTTCAGCATCTCCTCGGTCACCGACGCGCACGCCGCCAGGCGTCGCGGGGCAGAGGGAGCAGCGGCAAGGGCGAGCGGCGGCGGGGTCGCCGGCGAGGGAGCGGCGGGAGAGGTCGGCCCCTTGGACGCCTTCTTCGTCGTCGGCCCGGCCGAGGACTTCTTGTCAGCGGCCTTCTTCGGGGTCGCCTTCTTTCGGGTCGGGGTCGCCGTCGCGGGCGACTTCTTCGCGGCCTTCTCGGCGGCCGACTTCTTGCCCGAGGACCCGTTCTTGCCGGAGGACGCAGATGACATGTGAATGGTCTACCCGACAGGCCGGGCGAGCGTCAGGCCGACGCGGAGGGCCGACGGCCGGTCGACAGCTCGGTGAAGAGTTCGACGGCACCGCGGCTGTCGCCGGCCCACGCGTCGGCACCGAGGGCGCGGGCTGCGTCGCCGTCGGACATGGCGCCGCCGCCCACCACGACCGGAGCGGAGATCCCGGCGGCCTTCACCGCCGAGGCGGCCTCGACGACCGAGTCCTCGAGGCCGGACGACGTCACGCACAAGGCGACCGCCACCAGCCGGTCGGCATCTTCGGCGGCCATGACGAAGCTGTCGGCCGGAGTGTCGGCGCCCAGGTCCACGACCTCCAGGCCGATGCCCCGCAGCAGGTCCGACATCATCGCAGTCGGCAGGGAGTGCCGGTCGCCGGCGACCGAGCCGATCACGACGGTGCCCCGCTTGCGGCCGGGCCGGGAGAAGCGCGGCCCGAGGCGGGCGATGAGCCGCTGGGCAACGGCAGAGGCGCGATGCTCCTCGGCGATCGAGATCTCGCCGTCGGCCCAGCGGGCCCCGATGGACACCATCGAGGGCGAGAGCAGCTCGAGGAGCACCTCGTCGGGGTCCGCACCGGCAGCCATGGCGGAGTCCAGGACGCCCCAGGCGCCACCTTCGTCGCCGGCGATCAGCCGCGACTCAAGGCGCGCACGGTGGGCGGCACGGGTGCCGCCGCCGGACTTCTGCACGATCTGGGTCTCAAGGTCCTCGCCGGCAGCGAGCCGCTCGAGGTCGTCCACGTTGACGCGCCACGTGCTCCCGACCTTCTTGGCCGGTAGCCGGCCGCTCCGCACGTAGCGGTAGGCGGTCATGTAGTGGACGCCGATCGACTCGGCAGCGTCGCGGAGCGACACCGTGCCGTCGTCGGCCGGTTCGGCGCCGGCGACGGCCTCAGCGGGAACCATCGGTCTCCCCGAGGAGGTGCTTGGCCACCGCACGCCAGGAGGGGTGCAAGAGCTTGGCCATGGCCCGGTGCTCGAGCTGGCGGATGCGCTCGCGGGACAGGCCGATGTGCTCGGCGACCTGCGCCACCGACAGCGGCTCGCCGTCGCCGGAGAAGCCGAAGCGCAGCTGCATGATCAGGCGCTCACGGTCGTCGAGGACCGACATCATGTCGTCCACCTCGGACGGCAGCAGGCGGTCGGTGACGGCGTCGACCTCGGCGCGGGCTGCCGGGTCCTCGATGAAGTCGCCCAGCTCGGCACCGCCGTCCTCGCCGACGGAGCCTGACAGCGAGATGGTGTCGGTGTTGAGCCGCAGCAGCTCGGCCACGCGGTCCTCGGAGAGGTTGGTCGCCTCGGCCAGCTCGGCGTTGCTGGGGCGACGGCCCACAGCCTGCTCCATGCCGACGATGGCCTCACGGAGCCGCAGGAGCTCGTCGTTGGCCCGGGACGGGAGACGCACGGTCGACCGGCTGCCGGCAATGCCGCGGGAGATGAACTGGCGGATCCACCAGACGGCGTAGGTGGAGAAGCGGAAGCCCTTCTCGGCGTCGAACTTCTCGACGGCACGGATCAGGCCGAGGTTGCCCTCCTGGATCAGGTCGAGCAGGGGGACGCCGGAGGACTGGTAGCGCTTGGCCACCGACACCACGAGCCGGAGGTTCGACTTCACGAACAGCTCCGAGGCCTCCTGACCGGCACGGGCGGCCTTGTTGAGGCGACGACGCTCCGACGGGGTGAGGGAGCCGACCGAGCGGTCGAGCTCCTCCGCGGCCCTGCGGCCCTCGGCGATCTGCCGGGCGAGCGCCTGCTCGCCCTGGGGGGTCAGGAGGGGGTGACGGCCGATCTCGTCGAGGTAGAGGCCGATGGGGTCGGTGGCCGACCGTCGTCGTGCACTCGC
>CAJANQ010000214.1 GCA_903941145.1 uncultured Actinomycetes bacterium | reverse complement strand
GGTGGGTGTCGATACGCACGCCGAGGGCGAGGCCCAGTAGTCGAGCCCGGTCGACCCAGAGACGGTGGTTCGTTCCGTCCGGCGACATCCGCCGTAGCCCCCCATGTTGGCCACCTGGCTGGAGATGCTGCCGCCTCAACAGCAGGTCGTCGGTTCGATTCCGACCTCGGGCTCTGCACCGCCTGGCTCGCGTCAGACCGAGTTTCCAGAGCACGCCGCCGGAATCTTCGCGAGCATGGTCGTTCCCCTCACAACAAGGTGGGTCCGACCATGACGATGCCCGACTACCCCGCCGGCACGCCCAACTGGCTCGAGGTCTTCACCCACGAACCGGACCGCGCCGCTGAGTTCTACTCGGCGCTGTTCGGCTGGGAGGTGCAGGACTCGGGGCCCGACTTCGGCAACTACCGGACCTTCCACCTCGACGGCCGGCTGATCGCCGGGTGCATGACGAACAACATGCCGCCCGAGGTCCCGAACGTCTGGTTCACCTACTTCTCCACCCCGGACGCCGCAGCCACGGTGGCCGCGGCCAGAGCAATGGGCTCGGACATCCAGGTCGAGCCCGAGGCCATCGACCACATGGGGACCATGGCAGTGCTGTCCGACACGGCCGGGGCGATGATCGGCCTGTGGCAGCCCGGCTCGTTGAAGGGCGTGGAAGCACTGGGGGTCGCCGGCACGCCGGCATGGTTCGAGCTGCACACGCTCGACTACCCGGCTGCTCTGAAGTTCTACCGGGACGTACTGCACTGGGACCTGCACACGATGTCGGACGAGCCGCACTTCCGGTACAGCACCTACGGGTCGGGCGACTCGCAGCGGGCCGGGGTCATGGACGCCGCCGGGACGCTGCCGCCCGGAGTCCCTTCGCACTGGGCGGTCTACTTTGCGGTCACCGACACCGGGGCGGCCGCCCGGCAGACGGTCGAACTCGGCGGCCACGTCTACCAGGGCGCCGAGGACACGCCGTACGGCCGGATCGCCACGCTGTCCGACCCGACCGGAGCGATGTTCCGGGTCCGTCAGGTGGGCGCGAGCCACGACGGCTGAACACCTGCATGTCATGCTGGACGCCATGACTCCGCCTGCACCTGGGGATGCTGGTGACACCACCGAGCGGATGAATCCGGCCTACTACCTGTCGAACCGCGCCGACGCATTCATCTACGCGGCGCACCTGGCCACGTACGACTTCGCAAGATCGTTCGTCGCTGGGCGCCGCGTCCTCGACTTCGGGTGCGGCACCGGGTACGGCACGCACCGGATCGCCGACGGGTGCTCGAGCATCGTCGGTGTGGACATCAGCGTCGACGCCGTCACCTCTGCCGCGGCGACGTTCACTGCGCCGAACCTCCAGTTCGAACGGATCGAACCGGTCGAGCTGCGGCCGCTCCCGTTCGACGACCAGAGCTTCGACGTAGTCCTCTCGTTCCAGGTGTTCGAGCACCTCACCGAACCCGACGCGTACCTCCGCGAGGTGCGCCGGGTGCTCGCTCCCGGGGGGACGTTCATCTGCGTGACGCCCGACCGCAGCACCAGGCTCTTCCCCGGCCAGCGGCCGTGGAACCGGTTCCACGTCAGGGAGTACTCGCAGGACGAGATGGCCGGCTGTCTCCGTCCCTACTTCGCCACGGTCGACGTCGCCGGCATGACCGCCCGTGCCGACCTGCTCGACATGGAACTGGCGCGGAACCGCAAGGTCCGGTGGCTGACCTATCCGGTGACGTTCCCAAGGGTCCCCGAACGGGTGCGGACCGGTGGACTCGACGCGATCAAGGCGCTCCAGCGCCGGGGCAGGCCCCGGACCGCCGGCAGCGACGGCCGCACGCTGGACGACTGGGGCTTCGGACCCGAGGACGTCAGCGTGTTCGTCACCGAAGGCCGGAGCATGAACGTCGTCTGCGTCGCGACGTGTGGAGGGGCAGGCGCGACCTGAGCGCTGCTGGCAACGGTGGTGCAGCCCGTCGGAGCTGGGCCGGCGGGTACTGCACCCCGTGCATACTTGGACCCGCAGCGACGGCCGTCTGGCCCGGTCGCGGCACACCACCATGACGACCCCTGACCAGTTCGGCATCTTCACCACCGGCCAGCTCGACGAGTGCGCCGAGTTCTTCCGCACCCACGGGTTCGCAGTACTGCGCGGCCTGTACTCCGAGGACGAGCTCACGGCCGTCGAGTCGCAGTGCGTCGCTGCGCAGGAACGGCTGGCCGCCGGGGAACTGTCGGAGCACTACGGCACCGCGATCCTCGTCGACGACCAGGCCGCGACGCCGCAGGTCCCGAACTACGTCACCTACATGACCGACCTGTCCCCCGCCGTCACCGCCGCCGTCGCGCACCCGGTCGCCCTCGACCTCGTGGACCGCTGGCTGCCGGCCGACCATTGGCTGCTCGAGCAGCAGCGGTTCGGTGTCGTCTACCAGGACGCCCGCCCGGGACCCGACTCCGGGTACACGCGCATCGGCTGGCACAGCGACTGGCAGAGCGGGCCGCACCTTGACGTCTGGCCGGCGGTCGCGTTCACCCTGCACGTCGACGGCACTAGCCCCGCCAACGGGTTCCTGCGCGTGGTGCCCGGCAGCCACCGGTGGAGCACGCCGGCGCCGTTCGTCAATGCCAACGGTGCGGTCGTTCCGGACGGCGCGCCGGCTGCGGGGGGCCACACGTCGGAGCCCCCGCCGGTCGACATGCCGCTCGGGTTCGACAAGGTCCCGGGCGAGGTCGCCGTCTACTGCGAACGTGGCGACACGCTCTTCCACGACGCGTACCTGTGGCACTCGGCCGCCCGCGGCACCGACGACCTGTCGTTGCGCCGCCACGTGCGCGGCTCGTTCCACAGCGGG
>CAJANQ010000213.1 GCA_903941145.1 uncultured Actinomycetes bacterium | reverse complement strand
GTGCAGCCGCGACGACGTCCCTGCCGCCCGTGTGCCCGACTGCCGCGCCATTGCTCGACATTACCCATGACTGAAAGTGCTGATGTGCCCGCAACCAGCGCGACGGTCGCGCGCACGGACGGTGATTCAGAGCGTGGCTGGGACCGTGGCCAGACCTTCGGCCACGGCGGCCTGGTGCAGGCGGTGGTCGAAGACCGCCATGACGACGTGGTCGCGGCCGATGGCGAGCGCGCTGGCCAGGTGCACGGCGTCGGCGCCGGACAGGCCGTGCGTCGCAGTGAGGTTCCCTGCGGCCATGGCGAGCTCCTCGGTCAGCGGAACCGGCCAGATCGACTCCCACGAGTCGTCCCACCTGCCAAGCGCCTGTCGGTGAGCGATGTCGTCCTTGATCCGGTCGCCCCGCGCGCGCGAGAGCGCTGAGCAGACTTCGGCGTAGCCCAGGTGGCTTGCGCCCACCGAGTCACAGGCGTCCCAGAAGTCGGCCACCAGGTTGCAGTGCTCCTCGGCAAGCACCAGCTTCACGAGGGCGCTCGAGTCGAAGTAGCCGATCACGACTACTCGGCCCGCTGCTCCGACACGATGTCGGAGAGCAGCTTGCCGGAGGTGTTCTTGGGCAGGTTGCGGCGCGCCGGACGCTTCGGCGCCTTGGGACGGCCCAGCACCCCCTCGGCGGTCAGCCGCTCGATCACAGAGGTCGAGTCGAGCGGCACCAGGCGGGCCACCGGGATGCCGCGGTCGGTCACGACGACCTCGTCGCCGGCCTTGACCTTGGTGAGCCACTCGCTGAGGTGGGCCCGGAGCTCGGTCACTGGTACGTCCATGTGCAGAGCGTACAAAACGGACGTATCCAATCCGTACAGACTTTGGGGGGGGGAGCATCCGTTCAGCAATGTCACGGAGGCGAGATGGCCCGGCAACGGGGTGGGGTCCCCGCCCGCTACCGTCGCCGCCGATGGACACGCGCACCAACGACCTGCCCAACATCGTGATGATCGTGGCTGACGACCACGGCCGGGAGGCGGTCGGCTGCTACGGCAACCCGGTGGTGTCCACGCCGAACATCGACCGGCTGGCCCAGGGCGGCGTGCGGTTCGACAACGCGTTCTGCACCTCGGCCTCGTGCGGGGCGAGCCGGTCGGTGATCCTGACCGGGCTCCACAACCACACCAACCGCACGTTCGGCCTCATCCACGAGCCCCACAACTTCTCGACCGCCGACCACATCCAGACGCTCCCGGCCCTCATGCGCCAGGCCGGCTACCGGACCGGCCGGATGGGGAAGAAGCACTACCGGCCCGAGTCGCTGTTCCCGTTCGACTTCGACCCGCCGGAGTGGGGGACCGACGACGACCTCATCCGTGGCCGCGACGACGTCTGGCTCGCCGGGCGGTGCGAGGAGTTCGTCAACGGCGACGACCCCTACTTCCTCTACTGGTGCTCCCACGACCCGCACCGGAGCTGGACACGGGAGGACCACCCGCTCAAGCCGGACGCCTTCGGCAACCCCGACGACTCGTTCCCCGACGACGTCGAGCAGCGGTTCGACCCCGACGACGTCATCGTCCCGCCGTGGCTGTCCGACCTTCCAGAGGTCCGCGCCGAGATTGCCGAGTACTACCAGTCGATCGCCCGGCTCGACCGTGGGGTAGGCCGGCTGCTGGAGCTCGTCGAGGCCGGAGCCAACGGGCGCCCCACCATCGTGCTCTACCTGTCCGACAACGGGGGAGCGTTCCCGGTCGCCAAGACCACGCTCTACGACCCGGGGATGCGGCTCCCGCTGATCGTCCGGGACTCGCGCCGGGACGGGGGCGCCGTGTGCGACGCGCTGGTCACCTGGGCCGACCTGGCGCCGACGGTCCTGGACCTAGCCGGCGCCCCCGACCTTGGGGCCAACATGTTCGGCGACAGCCTGGTCCCGCACCTCGAGGACCCCGCTGCGCCCGGGCGAGACCATGTGTTCGCGTCGCACTCGTTCCACCAGGTGACGAACTACTACCCGATGCGGGTCGTGCGGACGCACCGGTGGAAGTTCATCTTCAACATCGCGTGGAAGCTGGACTTCCCGACGGCGTCCGACCTGCACATGTCCGCGACATGGCAGTCAACGGTGCGCGAGTCGAGCGGCCTCGGCGATCGCGACGTCGAGGACTACCTCCACCGGCCCCGGTTCGAGCTCTACGACCTGGAGGCCGACCCGAACGAGCTCGTCAACGTGGCGGAGGACCCTGCCAACGCGGAGCAGGTCGCCGAGTTCGTGACGCTGGTCCAGAACTTCCAGCTGGCGACCAACGACCCGTGGTTCCACAAGTGGATCTACGAGTAGCGGTGCGGCCGAGCCGCTGACGGGGGCGGTCAGCCGCGCTCCGTGGGCGACTCGTCGAGGTCGACCTCGCCGTCGTCGTCGAGCACCTGCCGTCCGGGCTTCCGTTGGAGCCGCCACCAGAGCACGAGCAGGCCCAGCACTGCGGCTGCGACTGCCACCACGCTGAGCGTGCCCACGACCCCGGACGCCTGCTCGTAGGCCGCGCCGAGGACCCAGCCGGCGACGATCAGCGTCGAGTTCCAGATCGCCGAACCGACCGTCGTGTAGGCAAGGAACCGACCACGCCCCATGCGTGTGGTGCCTGCTGGGACGCTGACCACGCTCCGGGCGAGGGGGACCATGCGTGCGAAGAAGACGACCTTGGTGCCGTGCCGGTCCATCCACTGGTCGGCCCGGTCGAGCCGTGCCTCGTCGACCCGTAGCACCCGTCCGTAGCGGAGCACGAGCGGCCGCCCGCCGACCCGCCCGACCTCGTACAGCACTACGGCGCCGAGCACGGAGCCGAGGGTCGACGCCAGGATCGCCACGACCAGGTTGATCTCGCCCTGCTCGGCCATGAAGCCGGCGAGCGGCAGCACCAGCTCCGAGGGAATCGGGGGGAACACGTTCTCGAGGAACATGACCAGGACGAGCACCAGCGGCCCGCCTGATTGGACGGTCTCGCTCACCCAGCCGGTCAGTCCGAAGATCACACCGGACACAATAATCATGTATTTGAGTTCGCATGTGAGAACGCAAACCAGAAGCCAGACGAACCGTCCTCCGGCGTCATGCGCCGGTGCTGGCGCCCACGGCAGGATTCGAACCTGCGACGCACGGTTTAGGAAACCGACGCTCTATCCCCTGAGCTACGTGGGCGGGGTCGCGGCGGATGGAACCGCGGAATACCTGTCTACTTAGTCGCCTGAAACTGGCCCGCAACCAAGCGGTCGACAGCCTACGGCGGCGGGCACGGCGAGGACCGCAAACACATCGACCTGGTCGACCACCAGGGCGTCGCCGCCCGTGGAGTGTTTGTAAAGCCCGGCGACGGCCGGACCACTCGTCCCGCAACGCTCGCAGCACTTCCAGGGGTGGGCCCGCAACCCGCGCGGTCCCCACGGCACGGCCGTCGGGGCGCAGATAGTCTTTGCGCTAGCAAGAACCTGGAGGTCGGCCGTGCTGCGAGAGGGCGAGGACGTGGACGCTCCTGCCGTGCCGGCCGACGCAGTGTCTGGTGCCCGCTACGCGACCGGTGTCCCCCACGCGGCATGGGCGCACGACCCGACGGGTCGCTACTGGTGGCGCTACTGGGACGGTGGCTCGTGGAGCGCGTGGGGGTCGAACGGCGACGAGCAGGTGTGGGACCCGGTGGCGTCCGGTCCCGACGAGGCCGAGCAGCGTCACCTCGGCTACCTCCGCGCCTACCTGGAGGGCG
>CAJANQ010000212.1 GCA_903941145.1 uncultured Actinomycetes bacterium | reverse complement strand
GCTGGGCGAACGGCAGCGCCGCCCCCATCAGCAGGACAGGGAGGCCCATGATGCTGAGCGGCAGGACGAACGCGACCAGGAAGGTGCTGGCCAGGCCCGCCATGTTGAGCCCGCCGGCAAGCCCGTCACTGTTGAACCAGTCCTGAAACGGCCCCCACAACGGGGTCGAGGGCAGCACCCGGGCGGCCACGACCAGTGCGAACGCCGTCGAGGCCGCAACGCCCAGCTCGATGCGGAGGAACCACGTACGGGGCGACGCGGCCCGGCCCACGAGACGGCTTCCGGCCGCGGTGCCCGTCGCGAAGAGGAGCAGCCACAGGGCCAGCACACCGGCGAAGGTGTACGAGTTGGAGCGGATCGCTGCGTCGACGACCCTGAAGAACACGGTCTCGAGCCCGATCGCCACGGCGCCGGTCACGCCGTAGAGCAGCATCCACGGCCAGGCACGGGTGCCAGCGGCCGTCTCAGGTGCCGCCGGTGCGGCTGCCGTCGTCGGCTCGAGGTCGACCGGACGGTCGTCCGGCTCGGGCTCGCCGGACAGCCGCTGCTGCCGGACGAGCACCAGTGCGGTGGTGCCGGCGAGCAGGTTGACCGTCGCCGCGGCGAGCGTGGCGCCGTAGGCGCCGAACAAACCGAGCAGGAACCACCCCCCGAGCACGGCGCCGGCGGCGGACCCCAGCGTGTTGATGGCAGCGAGCCGGCCCACGCCCGACCCGGCGTCACTGGCTGCAGGGACCACTGCCTTGACCAGCAGCGGGAACGACGCCCCCATCAGCGAGGTCGGCACCACGATGATGGCGAGCACGCAGAGCAGCTCGACCGCCGGAGGGGCGGTCGAGGGGACCAGCCGCACGAGCGCCGGAACGGTTGCAAGGGCGCTGGCGGCGATCCCGAAGTTCGCGACCGCGTACCACCGGCCGCTGGAGGAGCGCCCGAACCGGTCAGCCAGCTGCCCGCCGACGAGGCTGCCGATGCCGAGTCCGGCCAGGAACGAGGTGATCGTGATGGACGCAGAGACCAGGTCGATGCCGGTGCGGACGGCGACGACCCGCTGCCACGTCACCTGCAGCACGAGCGCGGCAGCGCCGGTCGCCGCAACGACGACGCTCAGCAGCAGGCGGGTCCCCCGATCCACCGGCGCAGCGTAACGAAAGTTGTTCGTGCTGCACCGGCAGACCGGTGGTTGCCGTCAGGCCGCGGCGCGACGGTCGAGCGAGCGCAGGGCCTCGTCGAAGGTGACACCGTGCAGCGCCGCCACGTCGTCGAGGTCCCAGGTGCCGCCCTGGTACCCGCCCGCCATCACGAACGCCACGGGCAGGTCGTAGGCCTCGGCCCACTCCATGACCATGCGGTCGCGCTGGCGCATCACCGACGTGGTGATGCCGGCCACCCCGCCCGCCTGCTCGTGCGGGTCCATGCCGGCGTTGTAGATCACCAGGTCCACCGACCCGGCGTCCACCACACCGTCGAGGACCTGCTCGACCATTGCGAGGTAGTCCTCGGTGCTGGCCATCTCGAGCCGGGCGTCGGGGCGCGACTCGTAGGAGTCGTACCCGTCGACCGACACGTCGACCTGCTCGATGCCGTCGACGCCCTCGATGAGGGACGCCGTCCCGCCGCCGCAGTGGGCGTCGAGGTCCACCACGAGCACGCGGCGGGCGCCGGCCGCCAGGACCGCCCTGGCCGCCACGACCAGGCCGTTGAGCGTGCAGTAGCCCGCCCCGCGGTCGTACCGGGCGTGGTGGAGCCCGCTCGACGTGGCACCGGCGACCGTCGACCGGGACCACGCGGCGAGCGCAGCTGCACGGATGGAGCTGGTCGACGCCACGACGGCGTCCCAGAACTGCTCGTCCCCGTGCATCCCGCTCGAGGTCCGGGACCCGGGCTCGCCGGTCCGGATCTCCTCCAGGTAGTCCCGGGAGTGGGTCTGGGCCAGCTCGTCCTCGGACACGGTCTCGCCGGCCAGGATCCGCACGTTGCGGACCAGGTGCTTGCGCAGCCAGGCCACGATCCGGTCAGCCTTCGAGAAGGTGTCGAAGGACTCGCCCGTGTCGTTGCCCTTCGGGTCGTGGTACACGTCGACCGTGCTCTGGGCGGCGCACACCGCGATCGTGGCCGGTCCCTGCTCGTCGAAGCCGTCGGCGGGATCGACGTCGATGTCCTGCAGGCCGATCACGTGCTCGAACAAGGTCGGCCACGCGTCCCAGGCGTGCTCCTCGTCGGCGGGGCTGGAAGGGGTGGGGTGCTC
>CAJANQ010000211.1 GCA_903941145.1 uncultured Actinomycetes bacterium | reverse complement strand
GAGCTGTGTGACGCACTGGTGCGGATCACCGGCTACGACTCCGTGTCGCTCCAGCCCAACGCCGGCAGCCAGGGTGAGTTCGCCGGCCTCCTCGCCATCCGTGAGTACCTGCGGGCCGAGGGCCAGACCGAGCGTGACGTGTGCCTGATCCCGGCCTCTGCCCACGGCACCAACGCCGCCTCGGCCGTCATGGCCGGCATGCGTGTCGTCGTGGTCGGGACCGACGACGACGGCAACGTGGACCTGGCCGACCTGCAGGCGAAGGCCGACGAGCACGCAGACCGGCTGGCCTGCGTGATGATCACCTACCCGTCGACCCACGGCGTGTTCGAGGAGGGCGTGACCGAGGTCTGCCGGATCGTCCACGAGCACGGCGGTCAGGTGTACGTCGACGGCGCCAACCTGAACGCGCTGGTGGGCGTGGCCCGGCCCGGCACGTTCGGCGCCGACGTCAGCCACCTGAACCTCCACAAGACGTTCTGCATCCCCCACGGCGGCGGCGGACCCGGTGTGGGCCCGGTGGCGGTGCGCTCGCACCTGGCGCCGTTCCTGCCCAATCACGGCCAGTGGGACGGTGCCGGTCCGGCCACGGGCCCTGGTCCGGTCTCGGCCGCCCCGTTCGGCTCGGCCAGCATCCTTCCGATCTCGTGGATGTACGTGACCATGATGGGCGAGCGCCTGCAGCAGGCCACGGCCGTCGCCATCCTGTCGGCCAACTACGTGGCGCTGCGGCTGGCCCCGCACTTCCCCGTGCTCTACACGGGCTCCAACGAACTGGTGGCGCACGAGTGCATCCTCGATCTGCGGGACCTGGAGAAGGCGACCGGGATCACCAACGAGGACGTCGCCAAGCGCCTCATCGACTACGGCTTCCACGCCCCGACAATGTCGTTCCCGGTGCCGGGCACGCTCATGGTGGAGCCCACCGAGTCCGAGTCGCTCGAGGAGCTCGACCGGTTCTGCGACGCGATGGTCGCCATCCGTGGCGAGATCCAACGTGTTGCCGACGGCGAATGGTCCGCAGAGGACAGCCCCCTTCGCCACGCCCCGCACACGGCCGACGTCGTCGGTGCCGACGACTGGGACCGGGCCTACCCCCGCTCGATCGCCGGCTGGCCCTCCGGAACGACCGACGGTAAGTACTGGCCGCCCGTGGGCCGCATCGACGGCGGCTACGGCGACCGGAACCTGGTCTGCTCCTGCCCGTCGGTCGAGGACCTCGCCGAGGGCTGAGCCGGCCGCTACTTCTTGGTCACGAACGGCAGGGCCACGCACACGGCGGGCTCCGCCGTGCCGCGCACGTCGACCGCGAGCTCGTCACCGGGCTGCACGTCGGCGGGCAGCAGCGCAAGACCAATGCCGACGCCCAGGCTCGGCGAGAAGTTGCCCGAGGTGAGGGTGCCGACCGGCTCGCCGTTGCGCAGGACCGCCTGGTCCTGACGGAGCGGGCGCCGGCTGGAGGTCTGCACACCGCGCAGCACCGGGTACCCACCGGCGTCGCGCTGGGCCTCGAGCGCGGCCTTGCCGCGGAACTCCGGCTTGTCGAACCGCACGACCCAGCCCAGTTCGGCGTTGAGCGAGGTGATGCCCGGGCCCAGCTCATGGCCGTGCAGCGGGAGTCCAGACTCGAGGCGGAGGGTGTCACGGGCGCCCAGACCTGCGGGGAGCGCCCCAGATCCGGTGAGGGCGTGCCAGAGGGCGGTCGCCCCGGCGACCGGCACGGCGATCTCGAGCCCGTCCTCGCCGGTGTAGCCCGTGCCGGCGGCCACGCAGTGGTGGCCGTCCCACTCGAACTCGACGACCCGGAAACGACCGACCTCGGCCGCCTCGGGCGAGACCTTGGCGACGACCTCGCGGGCGGTCGGACCCTGAACGGCCAGGATCGCCCGCTCGGCAGTGACGTCGGCCATCGTGGCCCCGCCGCCGGTGGTCGCCAGGACCTCGGAGAGCGCGCCGGTGACGCCGTCGGTGTTGGAGGCGTTCGGCATGACGTCGAACCGCTCGCCACCGACCCACCACACGATGATGTCGTCGGTCACGGAGGCGTCGGACGGGTCGAGCAGGTGCGTGTACTGGGCACGGCCGGGACCCACCCGGTCCAGGTCGTTGGTCAGCGCGGCCTGGAGCAGCGCATGGGCGCCGGGACCTTCGACGCGGACGGTACCGAGGTGGCTGACGTCGAAGACGACGGCGGCGGTCCGGCACGCGAGGTGCTCCTCGACCGTGCCGCTCGGGTACGAGACGGGCATCTCCCACCCGCCGAACGGGACCATCTTGGCCCCGAGCTCACGGTGGACCGCGTCGAGCGGCGAGGTGCGCACGTCAGACGGCGCCGGCGGCGG
>CAJANQ010000210.1 GCA_903941145.1 uncultured Actinomycetes bacterium | reverse complement strand
GGTCGACGCGTCGGGCGCCCGGCGCGTGATCGACGCCGAGGGCAGCATCGTCACGCCCGGCTTCGTCGACATCCACTCGCACCTCGACGCGCAGGTCGGCTGGGACCCCACCATGAGCTCGTCGTGCTGGCACGGCGTCACGTCGGTGGTCATGGGGAACTGCGGCATGACGTTCGCCCCTGTGCGGCCGGGCCAGGGCGCGGTGCTGGCCAACGCCATGGAGTCGGTCGAGGACATCCCGGCGTCCTGCATCATCGACGGCCTCCCGTGGAACTGGGAGACGTTCGGCGAGTACCTGGCCGCGGTCGAGCAGCTGCCGCGCGGCCTCAACGCCGGCGGGTACGTCGGCGACGTGGCGCTCCGCCTCTACGTGGCCGGCGACGCCTCGTGCGAGGACGACTTCCGCGCCACCCCCGAGCAGCTGGCCCAGATGGCCAAGCTGGTCGAGCAGTCCATGGACGACGGCGCCCTCGGCTACTCGATCTCCCGGTCCCTGTTCCACCGCGTGCCCGACGGCCGCAACGTGCCGGGCACGTGGTCCGAGCCCGAGGAGTTCTACGCGATCGCCGAGCCGCTCGGCCGCCTGGGCCGCGGCGTGCTGGAGAGCGCGCCCCGCTACAACCTGCCGAACGTCCCCGGCGACCGGGTCGACGAGGAGCTGGCCTGGATGGCCGAGATCTCCCGCCGCACCGGCCGGCCGTTCTGCTTCAACCTCCAGCAGATCAGCTCGCTCGGCGACCACTACCGCCGCGTCATCGAGCTGTCGGAGCAGGCCAACGCGACCGGCGCCCAGCTCCGGCCGCAGATGACACCGCGCAGCGTCGGCGTGCTCTTCAGCCTGGACGGCAACTCGCTCATCGACGACCTGCCCTCGTTCCAGCCGTACAAGGACGCTCCCCTGGCCGACAAGGTCGCTGCGCTGCGCAACCCAGAGGTCCGGGCCCGGCTGCTCGAGGAGGGCGCCGACAAGGCGTTCGCCGGGATGTACCTGATGCCCGCCGACGCGCCGGCCTCCTACGCGCACGCCGACGAGGAGTCCATGGCCGGCGTGGCTGCGGCCCGCGGCGTGAGCCCGGTCGAGGCCTACGTCGACGAGCTCGTGCGCACCGACGGGAAGTCGCTCGTGAACTGGCCGGTCATGAACCAGGACCACTCGGCGATCGAGCACATGGTCCGTTCCGACGTGACGATCATGGGCCTGGCCGACGCCGGCGCCCACGCCACGCAGATCATGGACGCCAGCCAGCCCACCTGGTTCTTGTCTCACTGGGTGCGCGACCAGGGGGTGCTGTCCCTCGAGGAGGGTGTGCGGCGCCTGTCCTCCGACACCGCCGACTTCATCGGGTACCGCGACCGCGGCCGGGTGGTCCCCGGCGGGTTCGCCGACCTGAACGTGATCGACCTGGACGCGCTTGGTCTGCCGGTGCCCGAGATCGTCCACGACTTCCCCGGCGGGGTCGCCCGGTTCGTCCAGGGCGCCACCGGGTACGATCACACGGTCGTCAACGGCGTGCCGTTCATGGAGCGCGGCGAGCACACCGGCGACCTGGCGGGCCGGATTCTCCGCAGCACCGACTGAGCCTCGGAGGGCTGGACATGACTCGACGCACACTCCCCCTGCTGGCCGCCGTCGTGGCCGCCGCCACGCTCGTCGCCGGCTGCTCGTCGGAGCAGGCCGCCCCGTCGACGACCGCCGCAGCCACCACGTCCACGACCGCGGTGTGTGCGCCGCCCGACACCGGGACGGTGACCGCTGAGC
>CAJANQ010000209.1 GCA_903941145.1 uncultured Actinomycetes bacterium | reverse complement strand
GTCCTGCGGCCCGACCTGCCGCCCGGCGCCAAGGTGCTCGTGGTCGAGGACAACCCCACCAACCAGCTCCTCGTCCAGGAGCAGCTGGCACGGCTCGGCGTGAGCGCCACGCTGGTTGCCACCGGTGAGGACGCCGTGGCGCAGCTCCGGCCCGGACACCCCTACTCGATGGTGCTGATGGACTGGCAGCTGCCGGGCATCGACGGGCTCGAGGCCACCCGCCAGGTACGCGCCGCCGAGCCGGACGACGTGCACGTCCCGATCGTGGCGATGACGGCGAGCGCCATGCCCGCCGACGCGCAGAAGTGCCGCGACGCGGGGATGGACGACCTGCTGGCGAAGCCCGTGGGGCTCGCGGGGCTGGCGACGTCGATCCAGCGGTGGGCCGGCGACGGCGGCGACGGCGCGCCCGACCCCACCGAGGGCTCCGTGGCCCCCGGCGCCCGCATCGACCCCGCCGCCCTGGACGAGCTCGCCGAGGACCTAGGCGGGACCGGGCCGGTGCGGTCGATCGTGCGGACCTACCTGACCGAGCTGGACAAGCGCAGGTCGGCGGTGGAGGACGCTGCGTCCGCGGGCGTCGCCGACGAGCTCCGTGCCGCGGCCCATAGTCTCAAGGCCACCAGCGCGACGCTCGGCGCGGTCGCGGTGGACGCACTCGCCAGAGAGCTCGAGAAGGCACCGTTCCCGCCCAGCCGGGACCTGCTGGCCCGGTTCGCGGCCACCTGCGACGCCACGGCCTCGTCGATGCAGGAGTGGCTCGACGACGGCGACCCCGACTCGTAGCCGCCGCTAGGCCCGGCGGAACCGGACCTCGTAGTACGCGCTCCAGAGCTTCCCAGTCACCAGGAACCGGTCGGTCCCCGGGAGCGCGGCAATGCCGTTCAGCACGTTCGGCGGCACCCCTGCCCCTGCCAGCTTCTTGGCATCGGCCGCCAGCTCCGACGCGTCCACCACGCCGGTGACCACCCCGCACTCCAGGTCGATCCGCAGGATCTCGTTCGACTGCCAACGGTTGGCCCACACCACGTCGCGACCGGCAGCCCTGGAGAACTCGAGCTCGTTGAGCTGGTCGGTCGGACCGCCCTTGCGCCGCACCGTCGTGGTGCGGACGGCGGCGAACGTGCGCGGCGCCCTGTAGGTGAGTCGGTCAGTGCCGTTGCTCATCACGAAGTTCCCGCTGGGCAGCGTCGTGATCCCCCACCCCTCGCCCCGGTACCGGTGCCTGCCGGTCTGCTCGAGGGTGGCCCGGTCCCACACCAGCGCCGTCCGGTTCTTCCACGTCAGCTGCACGAGCGTGCCCCCGGGCCCCTCGGCCAGGCCTTCGCCGAACAGGTTCCCCGGCAGCGCTGCGCGCCGCTGCTCCGCACCCGTCTGCAGGTCGAGCACCCGGAGCGACGAGCGGCCGTCGAGTCCCGTGCTCTCGTAGATCTTGCCGTCGCGTACCAGCAGCCCCTGGGTGAAGGCGTCGGTCGCGTGCGGCAGCGTGCGCACCACCTCGGGCACCATCCGCTCCGGCGTGGGGAGCGCCTCGCCGCAGGCCTGCTCGCGACCGCCGCACGAGGTCAGTACCGCAGCCAGCAGCACGAGGGCGCCAAGGACAGCGCCGTGGCGGGCCATCAGCCCTTCCGGAACGTGCTCACGGCCTCGACGTGGTGGGTGTGCGGGAACATCCCCACCAGCTCGACACGCTCGAGCGAGTAGCCGGCGTCGACCAGCAGCCTGGCGTCACGGGCGAGGGCGGCAGGGTCGCAGCTCACGAGCGCCACCTTCGGGGCGCCCGTCCCTGCGACCGCACGAACCCCCTCGGCGCCCAGGCCGCTGCGGGCCGGGTCGGCCACCACCAGGTCGGCAGGGGTCGGGGTCCACCGCTCCACCGCGACCTTCACGATCGTCGCGTCCAGGTCGGCCAGGTTGACCCGGGCGTCCGCGGTGGACGACGCCGATCGCTCGACCAGCACCGGTTGCGGCAGGCCCAGGCACCCCGCAAAGAGCCCGACCCCGCCGTACAGGTCGACCAGCCGGTCGCCCTCGGACGGCTCGAGCGAACGGCGAACGGCGTCCACGAGCGCCTCTGCGCCCTCGGGGCTGGCCTGGAAGAACGACCGGGCCGAGATCCGGAACGTGCGGCCGCCAACCTCTTCGTGGATCCAGGCGCGCACGCCGGACTCCAGCTCGTCGGTGCCGACGAGCCGGGCACCCTCGGGCGCCCACACGTCGTCCCAGGTCGGGTGGACGACGACCAGCACCTCGTTGGTGCGGGCGCCGGCACGGATCACGACC
>CAJANQ010000208.1 GCA_903941145.1 uncultured Actinomycetes bacterium | reverse complement strand
TTCGGCACGTCCATGCTGGTCGGGTCCCTGGCGGTGTTCGCTGCGACCGCGGCCGACCCCAAGGTGGCGGCAGTCGTCGTGGCGCTCATGCTGTCGGGCGTGGGGATCGGGGCGACGCAGCCCCGGCTCACGGCCACCGTGGCCGACTCTGTGCCCGCCGCCGACCTGGGTGTGGCCGGTGCCACCCAGCTCCTGGTTGCGCAGATCGGCACGACGATCGGCATGAACCTGCTCGAGGCAGTGCAGTCCTCCCAGCGGGCGCCGCTCGGGCTCGGCGGTTCGTACCAGGCGGCCTTCGCGCTCGGCGCGGTGGTCAGCGCGGTCGGCGTGGTGCTGGCGCTGCGTCTGCGCGACCCCAAGGACCCTGCGCTGCACCAGCACGACCCGCCCGGGCAGGAGGAGCACCACCGCCTGCTGGCGGTGGGCGACGACGGCAACCCCGTCGCCATGGTCGACGCCGACCTGGACTAGGTCCTGTCCGCGACAGGGCCCGGGCGCCGACCCCGCAGGGACGGCCGCCCGGGCCCCGTCAGCACGGTCGCCCCCGCACCGGGGGCGTCGCGTCACTCCGTGATGTCCTGGATGAGCTGCGCCACGGTGACCGCGTCGGTCGCCGCGGTCGGGCTCATGCCCAGCTGCATGGCCATGAGCTTGGTCATGTCGCCCTGCACCTTGATCTTGCCGCCCATGAAGGCCTGCATGCCGGCCTGCGGGTCGCCGTCGACGAGGATCGCCTTGGCGGTGTCGTAGTCGAGGGTGACCGTGAGGTCCGGGCCCTCGAGGTGGGTGGTGTCCATCGTCATGGTCCCGTCGGAGGTGTCCATGTGGGCGTTGAGCTCGCCCTCGCCGAACGGCACGGCGGTGATGATCAGGTTCATCCGGACGACGTGCGGCACGGACTCCTCGCCGGCGTGCTCCTCGTGGATGGCCTTCGCAGCCTCCACCCACTCGTCGGTCAGGAACTGGTACTTCGGCATTCGGGTCCCCCCGGGTCAGGTCGGTGTCCCGGCGATGTCCGGGACCGGGGGAGAGCGTAGTAGCGCACGGCAGGCCCCCTGGAACGCCCACCGTCCTGAGAGCCCCACGGGGTTCCTGAGCGGCCGCTCCGCGGCGAGTGGCCGCCGACGACGGGCGGCGGGGACCGGTCGGTACGGTGCGACGCATGCCCGCTCCTGGTCACAACTCCCCGAACGGTCCGACTCCGGACGAGCCCTGGTGGATCGGTCAGATCCTGCCGATGCCGTCGTCGCCCCCAGTCGCCCCGTCGCGTCCTCCCCTTGGCGGTGCCGGCGCCCAGCCCCCGCTCGGACCGGTGCACGTCGCCCCCGAGTGGCAGCCCGTCACCCAGCCCGGGGCTGCGGTGCCGCCGCCCCCGCCCCCGCCGCCCTACTACGGCGGACAGTGGCAGCAGCCCGCGCCCCAGCCCGCTCCGCAGCCGAAGGGCGACCAGAGCGGCCGCCGGTTCCTGGTCGCCGCCGGCCTGGCCGTGGTCGTGATGCTCCTGGTGAGCGCCGCGACCTGGGGCTGGTCCGAGGTGCGCCGCGGCCTCGACCGCGCCGGAAGTGCGACCGGTGTGCCGCTCGTCCCCGCCGAGCGCGACTCGACCGGCTCCGTCCCGGCGTCGGCCAACCGCATCGTCGTGCGCGGGGGCGACCCCGACAGCGAGACCCGGCAGCTCATGCAGGCCGCGCTCGCCGACGTCGACGGGTTCTGGCGGGCGAACTGGTCCAAGGTCGGGTCCGGGCCCTACAAGACCGTCGCCGGCGGCTTCTACGCCTTCGGCGACGGGTCGACACCGCCGTGCGTCGAGGACGCCGACGCCGTCGCCGGCAACGCGTTCTACTGCCCGGCGGAGGACGTCATCGCGTGGGACGAGGTCAACCTGGTCCCACGCCTGCAGAAGAACTACGGCGACCTGGGTGTCGGCCTGGTGGTGGCCCACGAGTGGGGCCACGCGATCCAGGTCCGTGCCGGCGTGACGAACGCACCCACGATCTTCATGGAGCAGCAGGCCGACTGCTACGCCGGGGCCTGGGTGGCCGACGCCCGACGTCGGGGCGACTACTTCCAGGTCGACGACTCGACCCTCGACGTCGCCATCACCGGCTTCCTCGAGCTGCGCGACCCGGTCGGGATGACCAATGCCACCACCCCGGGCGCCCATGGTTCGGCGTTCGACCGGATCCGGGCCTTCCAGGAGGGCGTGGACGACGGCGTCGCCAAGTGCGCCAGCTACCAGCTCGACGAGCTGCCCCTCGTGGCCATCGACTACCAGTCCTACGAGGACTACGCGTCGGGCGGGAACCTGCCGCTCGCCGACTCGGTCGACCTGACCGTCAAGGACCTCCAGGACTTCTGGGCCCAGCGCGCCGCCGACCTGGGCGGCACCTCCAAGGTGACGGCCCCGAAGGTGGACGTCCAGGGCCCGACCCCGACCTCGTGCAAGGGGCTCGTGACGCTCGCCGCCAAGGTGACCTACTGCCCGTCGACCAACACGGTCTCGGTGCCCCCGGACCTGGCCGCCAAGGCCCACCAGAAGATTGGCGACTTCGCACTGTCGGCCCTGATCGGGGCCGGGTGGTCGGCCGCAGTGCTCGACAGCACCGGCACCCTTCCGTCGAAGCAGCTCGCCCGTGAGGAGACGGCGAACTGCCTGGCCGGGGCGTGGACCCGCTCGGTGTTCGACGGCGACCGGGAGGGCGCGGAGCTCTCGCTCTCGCCCGGCGACCTCGACGAGGCGGTGTCCGCGATGCTCGGCACCCGCTCCAAGTCCGACCCCGGGTCGACGGGGACCGGGTTCGACCGGGTGACGGCGTATCGTCAGGGCTTCACCGACGGGGTCTCCGCCTGCACCAGGTAGGACGCCCCGGGCCGGACCGACGAACCCGGAGGCACCCATGACCGAGATCCTTCCCGGCGCTGAGCCGTTCAGCTGCGAGGGCGGCCCGGTGGGCACGCTCGTGCTCCACGGTTTCACCGGCACGCCGCAGTCCATGCGGCCGCTGGCCGAGGCCTTCGCCGGCGCCGGCCACTCGGTCGACATGCCGCTGCTCCCGGGCCACGGGACCTCGGTCGACGACATGCTCCAGACCGGCTGGGCCGACTGGTCCGCCGCCGCCGAGGCCGCGCTCGAGGCACTCGCGGCCCGCACCGAGAAGGTGGTCGTGGCCGGACTGTCCATGGGCGGCTCGCTCACCTGCTGGCTGGCGACCCGCCACCCTGAGCTGGCCGGGATCATCTGCATCAACCCTGCGGTGCAGCCCGACCCCGGGATGGTCGACCTCGTGGCCGGCATGGTCGAGGGCGGCATGGACCGCATGGACGCCATCGGCAACGACGTCGCGGACCCGGAGGTCGTCGAGCTGGCCTACGACCAGACGCCGCTCCCGCCCCTGCTCACGATGTTCGAGGCCGCCTCGGCCGTCGGCGCCGAGCTGGGGAAGATCACCAGCCCGATGCTGCTCATGACCAGCCCGCAGGACCATGTGGTGCCGCCGACCGACTCCGACGTCCTGGCCGCGGCGGTGTCCGGCCCGGTCGAGCGCGTCTCCCTGGACCGCAGCTTCCACGTGGCGACGATCGACTACGACCGCGACCTCATCTGCCGCACGGCGCTCGAGTTCGTGGGTCGCGTCACCGCCTGACCGGACCGGGCGCCGTTCTGGCCGGAAACCGGCCACGGGTAGGATGCGGCCCTCATGGCTGAACGCATCACCACCGAGGACGTCACCAAGGTCGCCAACCTTGCGCGTCTCGCACTCACCCCCGACGAGCTGGAGACCTTCACCGGCCAGCTCGCCGAGATCCTCGAGCACGCCGACGACATCGCGGCCCTCGACCTGGCCGGCGTCGAGCCGATGGCCCGTCCGTTGCCGCTGGTCAACGTGTTCCGGGCCGACGAGCCGGGCACTCCGCTCGACCGCGACGAGGTACTGGCGTGCGCGCCGGTGTCCGAGGACGGCCAGTTCCGTGTCCCGCCGGTGCTGGGGGAGGCCCCGTGAGCTTCGCCGACGCACTCTCGATCGCCGCGTCCGTCCGGGCCGGCGACCGCACCGCCACCGAGGTCCTCGAGGAGCACCTCGGACGCATCGCCGAGCGTGAGACCGAGATCCACGCCTTCAACCTGGTGACCGAGCAGGACGCCCGTGCCACCGCCGCCGCGGTCGACGCCGCCGTTGCCGCCGGCAACGACCCGGGCCCGCTTGCGGGCGTGCCCGTCGCCATCAAGGACAACCTCTGCACCCGGGGCGTCCCGACGACCTGCTCGTCGAAGATCCTCGAGGGCTGGCGCCCGCCCTACGACGCCACGGTCGTGCAGCGCCTGGCCGCAGCCGGGGCCGTCGCCGTCGGCAAGACCAACCTCGACGAGTTCGCCATGGGGTCCTCGACCGAGAACTCGGCGTTCGGCCCGACCCGCAACCCGCACGACACGTCCCGCGTGCCGGGCGGCTCCTCCGGCGGCTCGGCCGCCGCGGTGGCAGCCGGCTTCGCCCCGATCTCGCTGGGCTCCGACACCGGCGGCTCGATCCGCCAGCCCGCCGCGCTCTGCGGCGTGGTCGGCGTGAAGCCCACCTACGGGCTCGTGTCCCGACTGGGCCTGGTGGCATTCGGCTCGTCGCTCGACCAGGTCGGCCCGTTCGCCCATACCGTTGCCGACGCCGCGCTCGTGTGCGAGGTGGTCGGCGGCCACGACGCCGGTGACTCGACCTCGATCCCGGGGGACTTCCCGGCTGTCACCGAGCACCTGTCCGACGGCGTGTCGGGCCTGCGCGTCGGCATCGTCACCGAGATGATGGGGGAGGGCATCGCCCCGGACGTGGCCGCCCGCGTGCGGGCTGCGGCCGCCGCACTCGCCGCCGCCGGCGCCACGGTCGAGGAGGTGTCGGTCCCGGCCGTCACGTTCGGCCTGTCCGCCTACTACCTGGTCGCCCCGGCCGAGGCGTCGTCCAACCTGTCGCGGTACGACGGCGTGCGGTTCGGCAACCGGATCGAGGCCGCCACCACCGGCGAGATGATGACCGCCACCCGCACCGCCGGGTTCGGCGACGAGGTGAAGCGCCGCATCATGCTCGGCACGTTCGTGCTGTCGGCCGGCTACTTCGACGCCTTCTACGGCACGGCGCAGAAGGTACGGACGCTCATGCGCCAGGACTTCGACGCAGCGTACGAGCAGTTCGACGTGCTCATCTCGCCGACCTCGCCCACCACGGCCTTCGCGATCGGCGACAAGACCGCGGACCCCATGACCATGTACCTGAACGACATCTGCACCATCCCGACCAACCTGGCCGGCCACGCAGCGATGTCGGTGCCGTTCGGCACCGGCGACGACGGACTCCCCGTCGGCGTGCAGGTCCTGGCCCCGGCACTCGGCGAGATCCCCATGTTCCGGGCGGCCGCAGTGCTGGAAGCCGCCGCCCTCGCGGAAGGTGGTGCGAAGTGAGCATCGACCTCGACGCCTGGGAGATCGTGGTGGGCCTGGAGGTCCACACCGAGCTCCTCACCCGCACGAAGCTGTTCTCGTCCGCGATCAACGAGTTCGGCGGCGAGCCCAACACCCACATCGACCCGCTCACACTGGGTCTGCCGGGGTCCCTCCCGGTGCTCAACGAGCAGGCCGTCGAGCTGGCCATCCGTGTCGGTCTGGCCCTCAACTGCGAGGTCCAGCGGTCCGTCTTCGCCCGCAAGAACTACTTCTACCCGGACCTTCCGAAGGACTACCAGATCTCGCAGTTCGACCTGCCGATCTGCGCCGAGGGGTCGCTGGAGCTGCCCAACGGCAAGGTCGTCGGCATCGAGCGCGCCCACCTCGAGGAGGACACCGGCAAGTCCACCCACGTCGGTGGCGGCGGTCGTATCCACGACGCCCAGCACTCCCTCGTGGACTACAACCGCGCCGGCGTGCCGCTGCTCGAGATCGTCGGCAAGCCCGACCTCCGCTCGGCCGAGGACGCCCGCGCCTACGTCGCCGAGCTCCGGTCGATCCTGGTCGCCGTCGGCGCCTCGGACGGCAAGCTCGAAGAGGGCTCCATGCGCGTCGACTGCAACGTCTCGGTGCGTCGCCGGGGTGACGCCGAGCTCGGTACCCGCTGCGAGATCAAGAACGTGAACTCGCTGCGCAGCCTGGGCCGCGCCATCGAGTACGAGGCCGCCCGACAGGTCGACCTGATCGAGTCGGGGGAGCGGGTCCGTCAGCAGACCCGCCACTGGAACGAGGACGACGGCCGCACGCACACGTTGCGCACCAAGGAAGAGGCCGACGACTACCGCTACTTCACCGAGCCCGACCTGGTCGAGATCGACCCTGGGCCGGAGTGGATCGAGCGGGTGCGCGCCGTGCTGCCCATGCTCCCCGCCGCCCGCCGCCACCGCCTCTCCACGGAGACGGGTGTGCCGCTCGAGCGCGTGGCCCTCGTGGTGGAGCGCGGGCTCGACGAACTGTGCCTGGCCGCCATCGCGGAGGGCGCCGACCCCGAGCGCACCGTCACCCACGCCGAGCACAACCTGTCCGACGCCAAGGCGGCCGACCTGGACCCGGCCAAGTTCGCGGCGCTCGTGCAGCTCGAGACGGGCGGCGAGCTCACGGCCACCCAGGCCAAGACGGTCCTTGCCGAGATGGTCGAGACCGGCGGCGCCCCCGCCGACATCGCGGCCGCCAAGGGGTTCGAGGCCATGGAGTCCGGCGAGCTCGAGGGCATCGTCGACGGCCTCATTGCCGCCCACCCCGAGGAGTGGCAGCGCTACTGCGAGGGCGACGGCAAGATCACCGGCTTCTTCGTGGGCGGCGTCATGAAGGCCACCGGCGGCAAGGCCGACGGCAAGGCGGTCACGGCGCTCCTGCAGGCCCGCAAGGGCTGACCCGTCGTTGGGGCCGTACGCGGCCGTCGTGGCCGTCGTCCTGCTGGCCGGGACCGTCCAGGGCGCCTCGGGGTTCGGGTTCTCGCTCGTCGCCGTGCCGCTGCTGGCCGTCGCCGCCGGCCCGAAGGACGCAGTGGTGCTGGCGTCGGTGCTCGCCGTGGTCTCCACCGCCGGTCTCGCCGTCAGGTTCCGTGACCAGGTCGACCGGCCGCTGGCGCTCCGGCTGCTGGCCGGGGCGTGCGTCGGGCTGCCGTTCGGCGCCGTCGTGCTGCAGGTGGTCCCGGCGGACGCGCTGCTCCTGACCATCGGGGTGGTGGTGCTCGCCTTCACCGTGCTGCTGGCCCGGCGCGGCGGACAGCCCGCCCCGGCAGGTGTGGCGGGGACGGGCAGCGACGTCGGGGCCGGACTGCTCTGTGGGCTGCTGACGACCTCGGTCGGGACCAACGGTCCGCCGGTCGTGCTCCGGCTGCAGGCGCACGGCCTGCCGGCCGGGAGGTTCCGTGCCACGGCCTCGGCCGTGTTCGTCGGCTGCAACCTCGCCGCCGTCGTGATCTTCGCCGCCGGTGGCCGGGTCGACCGCGAGCTCCTGGTCCAGGCGGCGGTGGCGGTGCCCGGTCTGGTGCTCGGGCTGTGGGCGGGCGACCGTGTCCACCGTCGGCTCCCGGCCGAACGCTTCCGTTCGATGGTCCTCGGTCTGATGGTCCTGACGGCACTGGCCGCGGTCCTGGCCGCCCTCAGGTGAGCGCCGGTCCGACGGCAGAGCCTCTAGCCTGACCACGTGCTGTCCCGTCTGGCCCGTGCCGCCCTGGTCCCGGCAGTGCTCGTGTGCCTTGCCCTGGTCGCCGGCGCGTGCAGCTCCGAGAGCGACACCAAGGTCCTGGACCCGGACCGCGCCGCCAACTCCGACGGACCCCGGCCCACCGCCCCCGGTACCGGCGGGCCGACCTCGACCGTCGTGGGTGGCAACCCGGCACTGAGCGGCAGGGTGGACATTGCCGAGCTGGTGCGCCGGCTCGACGCACTCAACGCCGAGACCGACATCTGCACGCTCCTCACCGGGCAGGCCCTGTCCAACGTGACCGGTGCCGACATCAACCTGTCGAGCCTGCTGTCGGACCCGACCGGGTTCACCCAGCTCTTCGGGGCGCTGCAGCGCACCTACACGCACCTGGTCGACATTGCCCCGGCCGAGATCGACCCCCCGCTGACGGTGCTCCAGGGGCTGTGGGGCTCGCTCGCCGTGGTCGACCCCCGTTCGGCCGAGGCGGAGTCGGTGGTGGCCCGTGCCGTGGCCTCGCCCGAGGTCCAGGACGCCAACGACGCCGTCGCGTCGTGGATCACGGCGAACTGCTCGGCCAACTAGTCGTGGCCCGCACCTCCGCGGACGGTCCGCTGCAGCTCGTCCCCCGTCCCGACTGGCCCGCGCTCGCCGTCCGGGGTCTCACCAAGTCGTTCGGCGGCCGCCCGGCCGTGGCCGGCCTGGACCTGGACGTGCCGACCGGCTCGTTCTGCGGGCTCGTGGGTCCGAACGGATCCGGCAAGACGACCACGCTGCGCATGGCCGCCGGGCTGCAACGGCCCGACGGCGGCCAGGTCTGGGTGTGCGGCCACGACACGTGGGCCGAGCCCGTCGCGGTGCGCCGGCTGCTGGGCGTGGTGCCCGACCCCCTCCACCTGTTCAACCGTCTCACCGCCAACGAGCTCCTGGGCCACCTGGGCGAGCTGCGGGGCATGGACCGGGCCCAGGTCCGGTCGCGCAGCGACGAGCTCCTGTCGGTGCTCGGGCTCACGGAAGCGGCCTCCGAGCAGATCGGCGGCTACAGCCACGGCATGCGCAAGAAGACGGCGATGGCCGCGGCGCTGCTGCACCGGCCGCCGCTGCTCCTGCTCGACGAGCCGTTCGAGGGGGTC
>CAJANQ010000207.1 GCA_903941145.1 uncultured Actinomycetes bacterium | reverse complement strand
GTCCTGGCCGACGGCGTGGCGTCGTGGGCGTTCCCCCGGCCGGCCCACGTCCTCGACTCGCACGTCGCGCACCCGCTCCTGTCGGCCTGGGGCGTCCGCCCGCTCGACTCCGGGCTGCTGCTCGGCGCCGCGGGCATCCTCCCCGAGGTTGCCCGGGTCGACGACCCGCTCCCGGTCACCCTCCTGGCCCGCCTGCAGCAGGACCTCCGCGCCGACGTAGTGGACGGCCCCCAGTTCGTGCCGCAGCCCGGCGACACGTCGGTCCAGGTGCATGCCGCCCCCGGCGCGACCCGCCAGGTCGAGGTCCTGCGCGACGTGCTTCTGGGGCTGCTGCGCGACGACCCCACGCTCCGAGAGTCCGACATCGCGGTGGTCTGCCCGCAGCTCGAGCAGCTCGGCCCCATCGTCACCGCCGTGTTCGGCCAGTCCGCGCAGCGCGACGAACAGCCCGAGGAGGGCCGGGTCCCGTCGCTCCGCTACAGCCTGGTGGACCGGTCGGCCCGCTCGTTCAACCCGGTCATGGACGCCATGGCCCAGCTGTTCGAGCTGCTCCCGGGCCGGTTCGACGTGCCCTCGGTCCGTTCGTTCCTGGCCCTTCCGGCCGTGCGCGAACGGTTCGGCCTGTCGGGCGACGACCTGGGCCTCCTGTCCGACATGGCCGAGTACGCCGGAGTCCGCTGGGGCATCGACGGCGCCCACCGCGCCGGGTGGAACATCGACGCGTCGCACCACGCCAACTCGTGGGCGGCGGGCGTCGAGCAGCTCATGATGGGCATCGCCCTCGGCGACGACCTCCGCGACGCGCTCCCGCCCGGCGGCGCCCCTGACCCGGCCGCCGGCCACGACTTCAGCCTGGGCATCGGCGCGGTCGCCGTCATGCCGCTCGACGACGGCTCCATCGCCGCCGCCGGCCGGGTGGCCGCCGCGGTCTCCAACATCGAGGCCGTGTACCGCCGTCTGCAGTCCGGCGGTGAGCGGACCGTCGCCGAGTGGGCCGACGACCTGCTCTGGGCCGCGGACCAGGTGGTGGCCACGCCGTGGGGCGAGGACTGGCAGCGGCTCAAGTTCGACGCCGCCGTGCTCGCACTGCGCGACGCCTCGGCATCGGGCGACGGCTCGCCGAGCGAGCTGCCGCTCCGGTTCTCCGAGGTCCGCCGGCTGCTCTCCCCGTCGCTCGACGGCGGCGCGGCCCGGGCCGACCTGGGTGCCGGCGCCATGGTGGTCAGCCGCCCGTCACTGCTCGGCAACGTGCCCTACCGCGTCGTGTGCATCCTCGGCCTCGACGCCGACGCGCTCCCGGTGGGCCGCGCCGGTGGTGACGACCTCATGGCGACCGCCGTCGCAGTCGGCGACCGCGACCCACGCTCCGACGCCCGGGCCGACCTGCTCGCCGCGGTCGGTGCCGCCCGGGAGCACCTGGTCGTCACCGCCACGTCCCGCGACGTGCGTACCAACGTGCCGGTGCCCATGGCCGTGGTGCTCGACGAACTCCTCGAGCTCGTGGCGCGCACTCGCAGGGAGTCGGCCGAGGACCTGTCGCAGGGACCGTCACCGGTGTGTGTGGACCACCCCCGTCAGCCGTTCGCGCCGACCAACTTCACGGCCGCCGACGGTGCCGAGCCGTTCGGGTTCGACCCGGTCATGGTCGGCGCTGCCGAGGTGCTGCGCGGCGACCGTCCTGTTGGCGTGGCAGGTGGCCCGCACGTGCTGGTCACCGAACCGATCGCCGTCGACCTGCCCGACCCGGTCGAGCTGACGAAGCTCCGTTCGTTCTTCTGGCACCCGGTGAAGTCGTTCCTCAAGGACCGGCTCAACGTGGTCGTGCCGTCCGCAGGAGAGGAGCGAGCCGACGAGCTCCCCACTTCTCTCTCGAACCTCGACCGCGCTCGCATCGAGTCCGCGGTCCTGCAGGCGCTCGTCGAGCAGCCGACCGCCCCGCTCCCTGCGGCCGACCCCGCTGCGGTCGCCCCGATCCTCGATTCGGCCCGGGCTCGCGGTGTGCTCCCGCCCGAGGACGCCGCCAAGGTCGAGCTCGACGCGCTCTTCGGCGAGGTGGGCCAGATGGTGGCGCTTGCCGAGCAGGCCAACGTCCGTCGACCGGCCGAGACCACCCACCCCGTCGACGTCACGCTCGCGCCCGGCGTGCGCATCGTCGGAGCCGTTGCCGGGTGCATCGACGGCAACGAGCCGGGACCTGTGCGGCTCAAGGGCTCGCGGATGTCGGCCTCCATGCGGTTGGAGCTGGCGATCGACCTGCTCTGCCTCACGGCCCAGGATCCGTCGCAGCAGTGGACCGGCGTCGCAGTGGCCCGGAACCCCGACCCGTCCCAGACCACGCCCGTCATGCTGCG
>CAJANQ010000206.1 GCA_903941145.1 uncultured Actinomycetes bacterium | reverse complement strand
CCCACGCCGGGCGACACCACCGGGCTCGATGACTCGCTGGCCCAGCTGTCGGCCGACGCGCTCGCCGAGCTGCGCGACCCGTCCGCCACCGTCACCACGTGGCTCGACTGCCGGTACGCAGGTCAGAGCCACGAGCTGCGGGTGGCGACGGTGGGGGACTTCCCTGCCGAGCACGAACGCCGCAACGGCTACCGGCGTCAGGACGGCACGCCCGTCGAGGTGGTCGCCGTGCGGGCGGTGGCCGAGGGCGCCGCGCCGGCCTCGGTGCACGACGTGCTGGCTGGCTGGGCCGACCGGTGGGACGCACCGGTCGTGGGCCCGTGCACGGTGACCCGCGAGGACTGCACGATCTGGGTACCGAAGGGCTGGACCGGCGAGCCGGGCCCGCTCGGTGCGCTCGTCCTGCGCCGCACCGCGGCCGGCCCGGCGGGAGGGATTTCATGAGTCTGGACGCCGCCGCGCTGCAGGTGCTGATCGCCCGGCTGTCGGGCGTGGCCGAGGAGATGGGTGCCGTGCTGCGCCGTGCCGCCTACAGCCCCAACATCAAGGAGCGGGCCGACTGCTCGGCCGCCGTGTTCGACGCGTCGGGCGCGCTCCTGGCCCAGGCGGAGCACATCCCGGTCCACCTGGGCTCGATGCCGGCGTCGGTCGCGGCGGTGGTGGACGCGTTCGGGGCCTCGCTCGGTCCCGGCGAGCAGGCCGTGGTGAACGACCCCTACGAGGGCGGCACCCACCTCAACGACATCACGGTCGTGGCGCCGTGCTGGGTCGACGGGCAGCTGGTGGGCTGGGTCGCCAACCGTGCCCACCACGCCGACGTGGGCGGCGACGCCCCGGGGTCCATGCCGGCCGACGCCACCCACATCGACCAGGAGGGGCTGCGACTGTCGCCGACCCGGCTGACGCCGGCGGTCCGGGCTGCTGTCCTGTCGGCGTCGCGCACCCCGGACGAGCGGGCTGGCGACCTGGACGCGCAGGTCGGGGCCAATGTCGTCGGCGTGGCCCGGCTGGCCGAGCGCGCCCACGAGCCGCTCGACGAGGTGCTCGACCACGGGGAGCGCAGGGTGCGCGCCGCCGTCGCGGCGCTGCCCGACGGGGAGTGGACGGTGGCCGACGTGCTCGACTCGTTCGGCCCGGCGCCCCACCAGCAGGTCCCGGTGCGCGTGGCCTGCACGGTCACGGTCGCGGGCGACCGGATCACGTTCGACCTGTCGGACTCCGACGACCAGGTGGTCGGCAACACCAACGCCGTCCGTGCGGTCACCGTCAGCTCGGTGCTGTTCGCCCTCAAGGCCGTGGTCGACCCGGGGCTGCCGTCCAACTCCGGTGTGGACCGGGCCGTCCAGGTCGTCACGCGTCCGGGCTCGGTGGTCGACGCCGTCTACCCGTCGGCCGTCGGCGCCGGCAACGTCGAGGTCTCGCAGCGGGTCGCCGAGGTGGCGGCCCGCGCGCTGTCCGGCGCGGCGCCGGACCGGGTGGCCGCCGCGTCGCAGGGGACCATGAACAACGTCCTCATCGGCTCGGAGGACGGCGACACCGACCCGGACGGCAACGGTGCGTGGGTCTACTACGAGACGCTCGCCGGCGGGCAGGGCGGCCGGCCCGCCGTCCCGGGTGCCGCCGACGCCGTGCCGCTGGCCGGCATGAGCGGGGTGCACACCGGCATGACCAATACGCTCAACACCCCGGT
>CAJANQ010000205.1 GCA_903941145.1 uncultured Actinomycetes bacterium | reverse complement strand
GACCCGGAGCGTGCGGCTGCGGCCTACCGGGCGTGGTTCGAGTACCAGCCGGTGTGGCCGGTCGACGGCACCCAGACCTACCGCCGGGTCCGGTGGGGGAACCTGGTCGACCTGTCGCTCCTCGACACCCGCCAGTACCGCGACGAACACCCCAACGGCGGCAAGCTCTCGCTCGCACTCACCACGGCCGAGCCGGCCAAGGAGGTGGCGGCGGTCGACCGGACGATCCTGGGCGAGGCACAGCGACGTTGGCTGCTCGACGGACTGGGTGCGGCCCAGGACGACGGTGTGGCGTGGAAGCTCGTCGGCAACCAGGTGATGATCAGTCCGATCCGGATCCTGGACCTCGACGAGCCGGTGCTGCGCGGCGCCGACCCCAGCCTGACGAAGCATGCCGGGATCTACCTGAACACCGACTCGTGGGACGGGTACCAGTGGGAGCGCGACGTGCTCACCAAGTTCCTCTTCGACGAGGGCGTGCAGAACACGGCGTTCCTCACCGGTGACATCCACTCGTTCTGGCAGTCCGACGTGGTGCGCGACTACGACGAGGACTACTCGCCGGTCGTGGCGCAGGAGTTCGTGTGCGGCTCCGTGTCGTCCCGTGCCGCCGACTTCCTGGGCGCCCTCGCCGACGGCGTGGCGACCGCGGCGCTGGGGCTGCGGCCCGGGTTCCGCTACTGCGACCTGGTGCGCCGCGGCTACGGGCTCGTGGACTGCACGGCCGACGGGTCGGTGGTCCAGTACCGCCACACGGACGCCCTCTACCCGGTGGCCCCGATGGTCGACGGCAGCCGGTTCGACTGGTCCTCGGGCGGGCTCCCCGCGATGACGCCGGGCTGACCGGCCCGGCCGACGTTCAGCTGAAGTCCAGCTCGCCCTGGCGCGAGCGCTTGACCTCGAAGAGGCCGGGGACCTCGAGCAGCATCAGGTAGGCCGCCAGGAGGCGGTCGGCGTCGTCGCCCTTCGGCGCCGGGCTGACCACCGGGCCGAAGAACGCCCGGTCGGTCCCGTCGAGCCGGATGGCGGGGGACCCCACGTCGTCGCCCACGATCGCGTGGATCTCGTCGTAGCCGGCTTGCAGCCGGGCGTCCTGGGACTCGTCAGCCATCCGGAACTCCACGTCGGTGATCCCCGCCGTCGTGCCGGCGGCAACGACGAGCGCGTCGTCGTACTCGCCGCCCTCGACGAACCGGCTGGTGCCGATCGCGGTGAAGAACGCGCCGGCGTCGGCGTTGCGACCCTCGGCCACGAGCGACTCGACCACCCGCAGGGCACGGTTGGACACCTCGAACAACGGCCGGTACTCCTCCGGCACCTCCTTGTCGGCGTTGATGATCCCGAGCGGGAAGGCCCGCCAGGTGACGTCGACCTGGGCGCGTCCGGCGGCCTCGACGAGCCACCGCGACGTGATCCAGGTGAACGGGCAGCCGGGGTCGAAGTAGAAGGTGAGGGAGGTCATGGCTGCACCCTATGGTCCGCCGACGGCCCCTCGCGGTCCGGCCGGAAGTAGGTTGCCGACGTCCGTCCGAACCCGTCCGAGGAGCCCTGGATGACTGTTGCTGACACCCCCACCGACACGACCGTCTGCCGCGCCGACGACCTGCCGTGGGGCCAGCCGTTCCCGGGCATCGAGCTCAAGGTGCTCCGGACCGGCGAGGGCACGGGCCGCTACACGCTCATGAACCGCTTCGCCCCGGGCACGGTGCTCCCGAAGCACGTTCACCACGGCGAGGTCCACGCGTTCACGCTGGCCGGCCGCTGGGGCTACCTGGAGTACGACTGGGAGTCCACGGCCGGCGACTACGTCTACGAGGAGGCCGGGTCGGTCCACACCCTCTGCGTGCCGGCCGACTCCGAGGAGCCCGCCGTCATCCAGTTCGTGATCGACCAGGGCATGGACTTCCTGGACGCCGAGGGCAACGCCTTCCACGCCGAGGACGCGGCGTCGATCACCAAGATGTACCTGGACTCGCTGGCCGAGGCCGGGGTCGAGCTGCCGGGCGGCATCCTTCCCTGACGCCTGCCGGCCGGCTCAGGTCGGCTGCATGGCCTCCAGGACCCTGACGCGGGTGGCGCGCCGGGTGGGCAGCAGCGAGGCGAGCGCGCCGACGGCCACGCCGGCGAGCGCGATGAGCCCGATGCGTCCCCAGTCGACGTTCAGCGAGATGCCCTGGCCCAGGCTGCCGACCAGCACCCAGCCCAGGAACAGGCCGGTGCCGACGCCGACGAGCGTGCCGAGCGTGCCGAGCAGCACCGACTCGAGGGCGACCATGGTGCCGACCTGGCCCCGAGTCATGCCGAGGGCCCGCACCATGCCCAGCTCCTGACGGCGCTCGATGATCGACAGCGTCATGGTGTTCACGATGCCGATCAGGGCGACGAGCAGGCTCATGGCCAGGAGTGCGTTGACGGCGTTGATGAGGAAGTCGAGGGCCTGTCCGACGAACTGGCCGACGAAGTTGCCGGGCTGCACGTCGATCGTCGTGTAGCTGCGGGTGAGCTGCTCGAGCCGCAGACCGACCTGTTCGGTCTGCGACGGGTCGGTCCGCACGAACACGAACCGGACCGGCTGCTCGCCGGCGACCCGGGCAAAGGTGGACGGGCCCACCAGGTTGCCGAGCGTGAGCGCGTCGAGCTTGGCCTTGAGCGTGGCGGCCACGGTCAGCACGACCGGGCTGCCGTCGAGCGCGGGGACCTCTACCTGGTCGCCGACCTTGGTCGTGGTGCCGCCCAGGTCGATGGTGGCACCAGGGTCGGCCGACGGGTCACCGGTCCCGGCGAGGTCCTGGCCCGTCGCGTCGCCGAGCAGGTTCTTCAGCAGCTCCTGCTGGTCGATGATCGCGACTCCGTCGCCGTTGGCGACCGTGTCGAGCGAACCGGTCGCCACCTTGACCCCCGAGGTCCGGGCCAGCTGCTCGAAGTCGGTGGTGGAGACGATGAACGGCGACCCGCCGTCGGGGCGCAGCACGACCGAGCGGACACCGGCCGAGCCCTCCACCCCCTTGGTCGTGCCGATCTTGGCCACGACGTCGTCGGGGATGCCGCTGCGGCTGCTCACGATGTAGTCCGAGCCCGAGAGCGTGTTGAGCCGGCTGACCGCCCACGACTTCACGGCGGTGCCGGACACGGTCACCAGTGTGACGAGGAACAGCCCGATCACGAGCGCGTTCGCCGTCGTGGCGGTGCGCTTCGGGTTGCGGGCGCAGTTGTCGGCCGCGAGCCGCCCGGTCAGGCCGAACGCCCGCATCGGGAACGACAGGAGCTTGGAGAACACCCTGGCCAGCAGCGGTCCGCCGACGACGAGCGCCGTGAACATGAAGAGCGTGCCGCCGCCGAGCAGCGCCTTGGGCAGCGCCCCCGCCTTGGCGCCCAGCAGCACGCCGACCGCGGCGGCCAGCGCTGCTCCGCCCAGCACGAGTCGGACCTTGGACGTCCCGGACCGGTCGAACGCCGAGGACCGCATCGCCTCGACGGGCTTGGTGCGTCCGGCCCGGAACGCCGGGACCGCCACGGACGCCACCGTGACCAGCGTGCCGACGACCAGCCCCATGACGACGGTCCCCGTGGTGACCTTGACCCCGGCGCCGGGCAGCGGGACGTCGAACCTCGACAGCAGGGCCTGCAGGCCGACCGAGAGTGCCGCGCCGGCGACCAGGCCGACGGCGCTGGCGACCAGGCCCACCAGGACGCCCTCGACCATGAGTGATCGCCGCACCTGCGCAGGTGTCCCGCCGACGGCCCGGACCAGGGCCAGCTCGCGGAACCGCTGCGTGACGACCACCGAGAAGGTGTTGAAGATCACGAACGCGCACACGAAGAGCGACAGGAAGGCGAACCCGGTGAGCACCGGGCGCAGCACGTCGACGAAGGTGTTGAGCACCCGCTGCTCCCGCTCGACCACGTCCTCGGCCGTGACGACCTGGGCCAGGGGTGGCAGCACCTGCTGGAGCGACTGCGTGACCGGTGCGCCTCCGCCCGCGGTGCGGACCAGGATCTGCGACCAGCTCACCCGGCCGCCGCCGAGGACCAGCGCCGCCTCGTTCTCGAAGAACGACACCGTGCCGCCGGGGTCGACCGCCGCCGACCGCCCGAACGAGGAGATGCCGACGACCTTGGCGGTCCGTTCGCCGAGCGGGGTCTCGAGGACCACCGTGCTGCCGGTGCGCAGGCCGGCCCGGTCGGCCGTGGCGCGGTCGACCACCACCTCGCCGCCGGCGGTCGGCGCCCGGCCCGAGTCGAGCGTGAGCGGGTTGAGCTCGTCGTCGACGATCCACGGCCGGCCCTGGGTGCGCAGGCTGACTGCCTCGCCGTCCGGCTTGAGCACCCGCACCTCCGCCGTGGTGACCGGAGCGGCGGCGACCACGCCGGGGACGGCTCGGACCAGGGCGAGCGAGTCGGCGCCGAGCGGGCTCACCGACTCGCCGGCGTCGCCCAGGTTGGCGAACTCGCCGGCAGTGGTCACCGCCAGGTCGACGCCGGCGTACTGCTGCTCGACGCTGCCGAGGAGCGAGACGCGGACCGCGTCGGTGAGCATGAGTCCGGCCGCCAGGAACGCCACGCCGACGACGACCGCGGCGGCGGTGGCCAGGAAGCGGGTCCAGTTGGCCCGCAGGTTGGAGAGCGCGAGGCGGAGCACGGCGTGCCGCTACGCCACGGTCTGGCGCATGGCCGCGAGCACGGAGTCCACCGTGGGGGCCATGACCTCACCGGTCAGGCGGCCGTCGGTGAGGAACAGCACACGGTCGGCGTACGACGCCGCGCCGGGGTCGTGCGTCACCATCACCACGGTCTGGCCCAGGTCGCGGACCGCCGTCTGCATGAACGACAGGATCTCGCCCGAGCTGTGGGTGTCGAGGTTGCCGGTGGGCTCGTCGGCGAAGATGATCTCTGGCCGCTCGACCAGGGCGCGGGCCACGGCGACCCGCTGCTGCTGGCCCCCGGAGAGCTCCGACGGCTTGTGGTCCAGCCGGTCGGCGAGCCCCACGGTCTGCACGACCTGGTCCATCCAGGCCTTGTCAGGCCGGCGCTTGGCCAGGCGGAGCGGGAAGGCGATGTTCTCGCCGGCCGTCAGGGTGGGCAGCAGGTTGAACTGCTGGAAGACGAACCCGACCTTCTCGCGGCGGAGCAGGGTGAGCTGTTTCTCGCTGAGGCGCCCGAGCTCGGCGCTGCCGATGAAGGCCCGGCCGGAGGTGAGCTGGTCCAGCCCGGCGGCGCACTGCATGAGTGTCGACTTGCCGGACCCCGACGGTCCCATGATCGCCGTGAAGCGGCCCTTCTGGAACCCCACCGTGACGCCGTTGAGCGCCATCACCGTGCTGTCGCCCTTGCCGTAGCGCTTGGTGGCGTCGTGCACCTGCGCGGCCCACTCGACCTGTGCCGCCTCGGTCGTCGTCATGGTGCCCCCGTGCTCGTGGTGTGCCCAGCTGGTGCTGGTTGGTCAGCCCGGTGCGGGTGCCCAGCTGATGTTGACCGTGTCGAACCCGGCCGCCCCAAGGAACGTGCGCAGCCAGCGTTCGGTGTTGGTCCGTGCAGTCTGCTGCAGGTCGGACCGGGCCGCGGCGGCATCGACCTTCTTCTCGGCGGCCCGGTAGAGGGGCAGGTCGTCGGTCGGGTTGGACGAGAAGAAGTCCTCGGCCCGGTCGATGACCCCGCGGTCGCGGGTGAGGATCTTGGTCGAGGACTCCTCGATGTCGGCGGCCTCCAGCTCCGGCGCGGGCAGCCGCAGGGTGATCGTGCGCCGGTCGTCGCTGACCTTCACGGCGTCCTGGTCCAGGCCGCCGAAGTCGACCGTGGCGGACACGTTGCCCTGCACCGACGCCACGACACGCTCGCCCTTGAGGATGGACGGGAGGTACTTGGCGTCGCGCTCGAAGTCGACGGTCTGGACGAACTGGCCCTCCGCCGCGGTGAACTGCTCGAGCTCCCGGATCTTCTCGAGCACCGCCGGGGCGGACCGGTCGACCTGGTTGCTGGCGAACGGGTCGAACGTCGAGACGACGCCGACCACCAGCAGCGCCAGGAGCGTGAGGGCGATCACGGCGAGCGGGACGACCAGGAGTGCGGACGGTCGGGACGACTTTGGCTGCTGGAGCTTGCCCATGGGGGTCACGCTACCGGTGGCCCTCGCGGCGGCTCCCCGACCCAGCCCCGACCCTGAGCGGCTGGTCAGGAGTTCGCGCCCCCGCACCTGTCGGACCGGCGCAGTGGGTCGTACCCTCTGGCCCGTGACCGCTCCTGCGCCGCCGGCGCCCCCCGACGACGACCTCGACACCGAGGCCTCGACCGACGAGGTCGAGCCGGCGGGCTGGACGACGTCGTCCCTGTTCGCCGCCGCCGTGCTCGGCGTGCTGCTCGCCGTGGTCGTCGCCCTCGGCGTCCGGTACGTGACCGCGCCCAAGGCCGACTCGGTCGACGTGGGCTTCCTCCAGGACATGACCTACCACCACGACCAGGCGGTGGAGATCGCGTCGATCGCCGCGGAGAACGGCACCGACCAAGAGGTCCGTTCCTTTGCCCGCGAGACGCTCGTCTACCAGCGCTACGAGCTCGGGTACATGTCGGCGCTCCTCGAGCAGTGGGGCTTCGACGCCGGTGACACCGACCGCACGGCCATGAAGTGGATGGGCATGAGCTCGCGGCTGGGCGACATGCCCGGCATGCAGCCCGACGCCGACGTCGCTGCCGCCCGGACCGTGACCGGTCCTGCCGCCGACGCCTCGTTCCTGAAGATGATGACGGCGCACCACCGAGGTGGTCTCCACATGGCGGAGTACGCGGCAGAACGGGCGAAGGACCCACGGGTCCGTGACCTGGCCCGTCGGATGGCCGAGCAGCAGGCGTCCGAGATCGACGACCTGAAGTTCGCCGCCCAACGACTGGGCGTGACCCTCTAGTCCGACCCGTTCGCCGACGCGTCGTCGACGAGGCTCGCCAGCAGGCCGACCAGGCGCGGGTCGGCGCCGACGTGCGTCCTGAGCTCGACCGCGGTGCCCGGGTGGGCGTCCCGGCACTCCTGGGCGATCCGCGGCAGGTCCTCACGGACGTGGTTGCCGGGGTGGAGGAAGTAGGGGAGCAGCACCACCGTCGTCGCTCCGCCGTCGACCGCCGACGTCACCGCCTCGGGGATGGAGGGCCCGGCGATCTCGAGGTACGCCGGCTCGACCGGGGTGCCGGCCGCCTCGGCCACCGCGGCGCAGAGCGCAGCGTGGTCGGTCGACGACTCGGCCCGTCGGCTGCCGTGGGCGATCAGGATCCAGACGGTGTCGGGCACGGGACGAAGGGTACGGTCCCTGCCCATGACCGGCCACCCGCGGGACGAGGCACCCGACGACGCGCCCCAGGTGGGTGTGGGGCCGTGGGTGGGTGAGTGGCCCGACGACCCTCGTTTCGACCCGGAGCTGCTGGCCCAGGGCGACCGCCGCAACGTGGTCGACCGCTACCGGTACTGGTCGGTGGACGCGGTCGTCGCCGACCTGGACCGACACCGGTTCCCGTTCCACGTGGCGGTCGAGAACTGGGAGCACGACCTGAACATCGGGACGGTCGTGCGCAACGCCAACGCGTTCGGCGCGGCCGCCGTGCACGTGGTGGGCAGGCGTCGCTGGAACCGCCGCGGTGCGATGGTGACCGACCGCTACTGCCACGTGCACCACCATCCGACGGTCGAGGACCTGGTGGAGTGGGCCGCCGAACAGGACCTGGCGGTCGTCGGGATCGACAACCTGGACGGGTCCGTGCCCATCGAGTCGGTGCAGCTGCCCGAGCGGTGCGTCCTGGTGTTCGGCCAGGAGGGCCCCGGTCTGTCCGAGTCCGCCAGGGCGGCCGCCCGGATGGTGTGCTCGATCACGATGTTCGGGTCGACACGGTCGATCAACGCCGGCGTGGCCTCGGGAATCGCCATGCACCGGTGGGTGTCCACACACGCGCTGGGCCCCGGCGGGACGCCCGTCGGCTGAACAGCCGGCCGGCCCGCCGGGAATGGACGCCGACGACCGGGCCTTACCCGGACCCATGACCGTTCCCTACGATGCTGACGTGGCTGTCGCCGACCCGCTCCCGAGCGTGCCGAACGCGCTCGCGCACCTCGACCTCGAGGTGACCGGGATGACGTGCGCGTCCTGCGCCACCCGCATCGAGAAGAAGCTCAACAAGCTCGACGGCGTCGAGGCGACCGTGAACTTCGCCCTCGAACGGGCCCGGGTCACCTTCGACCCCACCCAGGCCGACCCGGAGCAGCTGCTCGGCACCATCGAGGCCGCCGGCTACGGCGCCAGCCTTCCGCAGGCCGCCGAGCCGGCCGAGGAGTTGGACGCGAGCGGCGTCGACGACTCGCCGGAGCTCGTCGAGATGCGCCAGCGGCTTGTCGTCTGCGCTGCGCTGTCCATCCCGGTCGTGGTGCTGGCCATGGTCCCGCCGCTGCAGTTCGACAACTGGCAGTGGATGGCGCTCACCCTGGCGTCGCCCGTCGCAGTCTGGGGCGCGTGGCCGTTCCACGTCGCGGCGTGGAAGAACGCCCGCCACCGCACGACCACCATGGACACGCTCGTCTCTGTGGGCGTCATCGCCGCGTACGCCTGGTCGCTGGTGGCCCTGTTCTTCGGGACGGCCGGCGACCCGGTCACCGACTCGATGGCGGGCATGACGGGCATGGCGGGGATGGGCAGCTCGCTGATCGACGCCTCGGCCGGCGGGCTCAGCCACACCTACCTGGAGGTGGCCGCCGCCGTCCCGACCGTGATCCTGCTGGGCCGCTACTTCGAGCTGCGCACCCGCCGGCGCACCGGCGCAGCGGTGACGGCGCTGCTCTCGCTGGGGGCCAAGGACGTCGCGCTCATTGACGCCGACGGCACCGAGCGGCGAGTGCCCGTCGAGGAGCTCACGGTCGGTGACACGTTCGTCGTGCGGCCGGGGGAGCGCATCGCGACCGACGGCGAGGTGCTCGAGGGCACGTCCGCGGTCGACTCCTCGCTCCTGACCGGCGAGTCCGTGCCGGTCGACGTCGGCCCGGGCGACGCCGTGGTGGGCGCCACGATCTGCGACTCGGGCCGACTGGTGGTGCGCGCCACCCGGGTCGGGTCCGACACCCAGCTGGCCCGGATCGCCCGGCTGGTCGAGGACGCCCAGACCGGCAAGGCCGAGGTGCAGCGCCTGGCCGACCGGGTCGCCGGGGTGTTCGTGCCGGTCGTCATCGTCGTGGCGCTCCTCACGCTGCTGGTGTGGACGCTGCTGGGGGACGCTGGTCGGGGGTTCGTGGCCGCGGTGTCGGTCCTGGTCATCGCCTGTCCGTGCGCACTCGGCCTGGCCACGCCGATGGCGCTCATGATGGGCACGGGCCGCGGTGCGCAGCTGGGCATCCTGATCCGTGGCCCCGAGGTGCTGGAGTCCACCCGTCGGGTCGACACCGTGGTGCTCGACAAGACCGGCACCGTAACCACTGGCCGCATGGAGCTCGTCGACGTGGTCGCCGCCGACGGTGAGGACCGTGACGCCACGCTGCGCACTGCGGGCGCGCTCGAGTCCGCCTCGGAGCACCCCATCGCCCGTGCCGTCGCCCAGGCCGCCGCCGAGCTGGGCGCGGTCCCGGCCGTGGACGGCTTCCAGAACCATGCCGGCCGGGGCGTGACCGGCACGGTCGACGGCGTCCTGGTCGCCGCCGGGCGCCCGGCGTTCGTGGTCGAACAGGTCGGGGCGAGCAGCAACGACCCGCTCGTGGGTCGTGTCGACGGCCTCACTGCCCAGGGCGCGAGCGTGGTGGCGGTCGGCTGGGACGGTGCGGTCCGGGCCCTCCTGGCCGTGGCCGACACACCCCGGCCGACCAGCGCCGAGGCGGTGGAGCGGCTCCGGGCGCTCGGCCTCGAACCCGTCCTCCTGACGGGCGACCAGACGGCACCCGCCCAGTCCGTGGCCGCCGCGGTCGGCATCGGCACGGTCATCTCCGAGGTGCTGCCAGAGGACAAGGTGGCCGAGGTCGTCCGGCTGCAGGAGTCGGGCAAGGTCGTCGCCATGGTGGGCGACGGCGTGAACGACGCCGCAGCGCTCGCCACGGCCGACCTGGGCATCGCCATGGGCACCGGCACCGACGCGGCCATCGAGGCCGCCGACCTGACGCTGGTGGGTGGCGACCTGCGGACCGCGGCCGACGCCATCCGGCTGTCCCGGCGGACGCTGGGGACCATCAAAGGCAACCTGTTCTGGGCGTTCGCGTACAACGTCGCTGCAGTGCCGGTCGCAGCGATGGGCTGGCTCAACCCGATGCTGGCCGGCGTCGCGATGGCAGCCTCGAGCCTGTTCGTGGTGTCCAACTCGCTGCGGCTCAAGCGCTTCCGGCCGACCTGAGCAAGGGGACCCGTCCGCCGGCACCCTGAGAGCGGTGCCGGACTAGGTACTTCCACCCTTGCCTCGGACCCTCGAAATGGGGGACCCTCTCCGTATGAATACGTTCTGGGGGAACTCTGTCCGTCGAGTGATGTGGGGCGCTGCCGCTGCATCCATGGTCGCAGCTGCGGTGCTGCAGTTCGGAGTGGGCAGCACGGCTGCCGGCGCCGACCCGGTGTCCAAGAACATCGCCGGCACCTGCACGGGTGCGGACGCGGCCACCAACGGTCTGCTCGCCGCGCTGGGCGGTACCAGCCTGGCGGTGAACTTTGTCGTCTCGGGCGACGTGCCCAAGGCCCTGACGCCGGCCCAGACCGGTGCCGCGGCGTCGTTCAGCTGGACCGTCTCGCTCGACCAGGCGCTGGTCAACAAGGCGGTGGCCACGGGCCTGACCCAGATGACGATCCGCAACGCCAAGCTCGACGTGGCCGTCAGCGGCCCGACCTCGACCACCACCGTGTCCGGCCGGCCGGGCGACTCCGTCCTCAACCTGGCCCTCAACGCTCCCGCCACGCTCAAGCAGGGTCCGTTCACGGCCCCGCTGAACGACATCGGTGACTCGGGCGTCGTGAACTTCAAGACCTCGACCGTGTCGTTCACGATCGCCGTCGCCCTTGCCGGCAGGGCGCTCGACCTGAACATCGCCTGCTCCACCCCGGCGCTCGTCGCGTCGTCGCCGATCAAGGTGGCGGGCGCACCGGACATCGTCCAGCCCATCGAGACCAAGGCCGCCGCCAGCGCCGAGACGTCCATCGACGTGCTCGGGCAGTTCGTGAAGCCGGGCCGCACGCCGCTCGTGCCGTCGACCCTCCGGGTCGTGGACGGCCCCGCCAAGGTGGTCGACGGCAAGCTGGTCGTGACCGCCGGTGCCGCCGGCACCACGACCTCGGCGACGTTCGAGGTGTGCGGCCAGCCGTTCAAGGTGGCCGACGCCGTCCCCGGTGTGAGCGAGGTCCAGCACCTGTCGCTCGACGCCAACATCGACGGCTTCAAGCGGGGCATCGCCTTCACGTTGAAGTCGGGCGAGGAGGAGACCGCCGTCATCTGGTCGGCCGAGCCGAGCTTCCTCGGGTTCCTCGCCGGCGTGAAGACCACCGGCCCGATCCCCGCCAACTGGGCGGAGCAGGCCAACAACTACGCCCTCTGGACGCAGTACGTGTCGCCGTCCGCCGCCACGATCCAGTCGGCCCTCGAAGGACTGCCCAGCATCGGCGCCGGCAACGTCAAGGTCACCAAGACCTCGCCGACCCGGCCCGAGTACGACATCGAGTACGTCGGAGCAGCCGCCGAGAAGGAAGTCCCGGAGCTCAAGTACGGCCAGTTCGCCTCGGTCCTCCCGCAGGAGACCCTGGAAGGACTGATCGGCCTGGCCGGTTCGCTCGGCAGCTCGTCGGGTCCGACCACCACGATCCCCGGCGGCCTGACCCCGCAGCAGTACGCCGACCAGCTGGTTGCCCAGGCCGGTGACCTGGTCGCCGCCGGTGACTTCAACGCCGCCGGTGACAAGCTGTCCGAGGCCATCCGGATCTCGTTCTCGAGCTCCCTCGCCAACATCAACGTCCAGGAGGTCGTGGGCTCTCTCACGGCACTCTTCCCCTCGAAGCCCTCGGTCACCACGCTGACCCCGGGCACCGAGCCGATCGCCGAGCAGTTCCAGGACCTGTGCGCCCAGGGCGCGGCGGCCGTGACGGTCGACGCACCAGTGCCGTCCACCACCGTGGTCACGGTGACGCCGCTGCCGGCCCCGGCTCCGTCAGCACCAGACCCCGGAGTCCTCGGCGAACAGGAGACGAAGCCGAACGGGGGCAGCTCGTCCACCGCCGGCGGCCCCTCGTCGCTCGCCGTGACTGGCTCCTCGCCGGCTGGCCTGCTGGTCGCCTCGGCGCTGCTGCTGCTGGGCGGCCTGGTCCTGGGCGACGTCAGCCGCCGGTCCCGTCGACGGTAAGTCCGACGTCCTGGCCGAACGCCAGCTCCAGCTGGTGCCCGTCCGGGTCCTCGACCACGACGTAGTAGCCGACCGGCGGACCTGAGTCCGTGGGCCCGTACGTGGGGCGTCCCTCGCTGCGGGCCCGCTCGGCCGCTGCGTCGACCGCGGCCCGGGAGCGCACGCCGACGCCCAGGTGCGACCACCCGCCCAGGCGGTGCGGGTCGTCGTGCTCGATGAGCACCACGACGAACGGCCTCGTGCGGTCCGAGACCCACGCCACCTCGACCCCGTCGTGGCCGGTGCGCCGGTGGACGACCTCCATGTCCGCGTAGGCGGCGTAGAACTCCAGGCTGGCGTCCAGGTCCGTGACGCACAGTGCGACGTGCGTCAGGCCCAGGTCGTGGCCCTGGGCGTCACGGTCGTCATGGCGGGGGTGGTCGTCCTGTCGCCCGGTCGACATGGCCCGACGGTAGCGTGCGGGTGCGTCGCCGACGACGGAACTCGTGGCCGCGGGAGGGCCGACCAGATGACCGAACCAGAGGGGCTCGTCGACCGGCTGTTCCGTCTCGACGGCCGGGTCGCGGTCGTCACCGGCGCCAGCTCGGGCCTGGGCGAGCAGTTCGCCCGCACCCTCCACGCCGCCGGCGCCCACGTCGTGCTCGCCGCCCGGCGCGCCGACCGCCTGGACCGGCTGGCTGCTGAGTTGGGGGAGCGGGCCACGCCCGTCGTGACCGACCTCAGCGTGCTCGCCGACCGCGAGGCCCTCGTCGAGCGGGCCGTCGCCGTCGACGGGCGGGTGGACGTGCTGGTCAACAACGCCGGCATCGGCGGCCCGGTCCCGGCCGAGGCCGAGACGCTCGACGCGTTCGAGCAGACCATGGCGGTCAACGTCACCGCCGTGTTCCACCTGTGCCAGCTGGCTGGCCGCCACATGCTCCAGGCCGGCAGCGGGAGCATCGTGAACATCTCGTCGGTGCTCGGCATGGCCGCGTCCAGCCCCATCAAGCAGGTCACGTACTGCACGTCCAAGGGTGCGGTCGTGAACATGACCCGCCAGCTGGGCTGCGAGTGGGGCCGCAAGGGGGTGCGCGTCAACGCGATCGCCCCGGGCTGGTTCCCGACCGAGATGACGCAGGCCGAGATGTTCGACGACGAGGGTGGTCAGGCGTTCATCGTGCGCAACACGCCGATGGGCCGGGCCGGGGAGCTCGATGAGCTCTCCGGCGCCCTGCTCTACCTGGCCGGTGACGCGTCGACCTACGTGACCGGGCAGGTGCTGGCGGTGGACGGTGGTTGGCTTGCACGCTGAACCACGTCGTCGTGCCGGCCGCGTCGTCGCCGCGCTGGCGGCGCTTGCCCTCGCAGCCGCCGCCGCCGGCTGCACGGAGGACGGGTCGGCCTCGTCGAGCAGCACCACGACCACGGTCCCTGCGGCACTCGTGAGGACCTCGCCGAGCGCCGGCTGCGTGTCGCCGTCGACCACGGTCCTGGCCACGACCCCCGTCGCCGGCCGCACGAAGGTGCTGTCGGACCGCTCCGACGGCAGCCGTTGGGCGTACCTGGGCGTCCCGCCGCAGGCCGACAGGCAGCGCCCGCTGCCGCTCGTGCTCGACCTCCACGGCTACTCCGAGGGCGCCGACGTGCACCTGCAGTTCACCAAGATGGAGGACCTGGGCCGGGCCAAGGGGTTCATGGTCCTGACCCCGAACGGCAGCGGCGAGGTGCCGTTCTGGAACTCGTTCGGCCAGCCGGCGCCCGACGACGTCGCCTACCTCACGGGCCTGGTCGACCAGGTGGCAGCCTCGGAGTGCGTGGACCGGAACCGGGTCTACGTCGCCGGCATGTCGAACGGTGCGTTCATGACCTCGCTCCTGGCGTGCAGGCGCCCGGCGGTGTTCGCCGCGGCGGTCGCGGTGGCGGGTCTGCAGTTCCCCGACGGATGCGCCGACGGGCCGCCCGTGCCGGTCATGGCGGTGCACGGCACCGACGACGACTACGTCCGCTACGAGGGCGGGTTCGGCGACGGGGTGCGCACCCTCGGGGTCGACCCGGCCATGGCGACCACCGCCGGGCGCAACCTGTCGGTGCCCGACGCGGCCGAGGCCTGGGCCGGCCGCAACCGGTGCACCCCCAACTCGACCCCGAAGGTGAACAAGGTCGCCTCCGACGTCGAGCTCATGGAGTGGAAGGGCTGCGCCGCGCCGGTCCAGCTCTACGTGGTCAACGGCGGCGGGCACTCGTGGCCGGGCAGCGAGTTCTCGGCCAACCTGCCCGACGTGGTGGGACGCACGACCATGACGGTGGACGCGACGGAGCTGGCGTGGGAGTTCTTCGAGGCGCACCCCCGCCGGAGCGGGGACCAGAACTAGCGGGTCAGCCCTTGGCGGGGCTGCCGGCGAACGCCGAGGGGTCGCCCTGCTTGGGCAGCACCGGCCGGGTCCACGACATCATGGCGGCCAGGTTGTTGAGCACGGGACGCCAGGTCTCGGCGTTCCAGCCCTGCGCCGAGCCGATCACTGTGAGGTCGTGGCCGACGTGGACGAGCGAGGGGATCTCCTCGATGCCGAGGCCCTCCACCGCCGTGCGCTCTGGGTCGCAGAACACCATGACCCGGTCGGCCCACGGTCCGAGGAACGTGCGGGCGTCCTCCTCGGGCGCCGTCACCAGGAACGCTACCCGGCAGTCCGCCCCGGAGAACTCGGTGAGGAGCCGGCCGGCCGTCTCGAGCAGCCAGGCGCTCTCGTTCGTGTACGGGTCGATCGCCACGAGCACGAGCTGGAACATCTGGACCTGCTCGGCCGCCGTGCGAGGCTCGCCACCGAGCGGGTGGAGGGTGAGGTCCGCAGAGACAGTTGCCACGGCCGGAAACGTAGCGCGCCGGTCAGGTGCGGGGAGAACTCCGGCCCGTGGCGGGGACGCCGGGCCCGGCCGGTCCTCGGCGGCCGCAGGCACCTAGTCTCGGGCGGTGCACCCCATCGAGCGCCTCCGGTTCGTGGCCCGGTCCAAGGGCGCGCCCGCCGACCTGCTGGTGAGCGAGTCGGCGACGGCCCTCGCAGCGTTCCGGGACGACCCGGCCGGACTGGTCGCGGCCTGCCGCCGGATCGTCGACCGGCAGCTGACCTGTGCCCCGCTCTGGTGGCTCTGCGCCCGGATGCTGACCGCTCCGGACGCCTTCGCCGAGGCCCGTGACGCCGTCGAGGCGGTCGAGTCCGACCCGACTGCCCGCTACCTGGCCCGTGGGCTGCCGGACGGGGCGGCCGTGGTGGTCGTGGGGTGGCCCTCGCAGGGTCTTGCCGCGTTCCGCCGCCGCGGCGACGTGTCGGTCGTCGTGGTCGACGTGGACGGTGACGGGTACGAGCTCGAGCGGGAACTCACGCACGCAGGGGTGCAGGTCGACGTGGCCGAGCCCAGGGGCGTGGCGGCGGCCGTCGCCGGTGCCCAGCTGGTGGTCCTCGACGCGCTCGCCGTCGGTCCGGGATCCGCGCTGGTTCCGGCCGGGTCCGCGGCCGCTGCTGCGGTGGCCCAGCAGCACGGGGTGCCGGTCTGGCTGGTCGGCGGAGCGGGTCGCCTGCTCCCGGCCCGCATGTTCGACGCCCTGGTGGACCGCTGGTCGGAGGGTGTGGACCCGCTCACCGCGACCGAGGAGCTCGTCGCACTCTCGTGGTGCGACCAGCTGGTGGGCACGACGGGCGTGGTCGACGTGGACGAGGGTCTGAAGGCCACCGACTGCCCCGTGGCGCCCGAGCTGTTCCGGCTCGCCGGCTGAGCCGGCCACCTTGCGGACTTTGCAGGAAGTCGACCTGCTAGAGGTCAGAATTCTGCAAGGTCGGGTTCATTCGGTGCGGAGCCGGCCCCAACTAGGTTGCGGCCCGTGGGTGACATGGTCGAGTTCGCAGTCAACGGCACGCCCGGACAGGGCTACTTCGCGCCCGCCGCCTCTGGCTCCGGGCCCGGTGTGGTCGTGGTCCAGGAGTGGTGGGGGCTGGTCCCGCACATCAAGGACGTCGTCGACCGGTTCGCTGCCGCCGGGTTCTCGGCCCTCGCCCCGGACCTGTTCGGCGGGACCACCACGACCGAGCCCGACGAGGCCGGCAAGCTCATGATGACGCTGAACCTGGAGCGGGCCGGCAAGGACCTGTCCGGTGCGGTCGACTTCCTGCTCGCCCGTGAGTCCGTGACCTCCGAGCGGGTCGGCGTCGTGGGGTTCTGCATGGGCGGAGGGCTGGCGTTGCTGGCCGCGACCCAGAACCCCGGCAAGGTCGGCGCGTGCGCCCCCTTCTACGGCGTGATCCCGTGGGAGGCCGCAGAGCCCGACTGGTCGGCACTCGACTGCCCGGTCCGCGGCCACTTCGCCGAGCTCGACGGGTTCTTCGGCCCGGAGCTGACCCGCGACCTGGAGTCCCGGCTCCAGGCCCTCGGCAAGGACGTGGTCCTCGAGGTGCACCCGGGGGTCGACCACGCCTTCTTCAACGACGCCCGGCCCGAGGTCTACTCGCCCGCCCAGGCGCAGCAGGCCTGGGACGCGACGCTCGCGTTCCTCGGCGACACGCTCGGCTGAGCCGACGGCAGTCCCATGGAACTCGCCCGCCACCACACGACGGTCGACGCGTCGCACCACTCCGTCGAGGTGTCGGTCCGGGCGACCGACGACGGCTTCTCGTGGACCGTGGTCAACGGCGGTGCCAGCCCCGCGACCGTCCGTTCGGTCGCCGTCGTGCACCTGCTCCGTGACCTCCGCGGCGACCTGCGCATGTTTCGCAACGGCTACCAGTCGTGGAGCCACACCGGTGCGGCCTGGCCGGGCCGCGAGCAGGACCCGTCGCTGTCCGACGGGGCGCTCGAGTTGCTGCTGATGTCGCACCATGCCGACCAGCGTCCGGCCACCGGCACTGCCGTGCGCTCCGAGCTGGTGACGGTCGTCGCCGACGACCACGACGCGGTCCTGCTCGGTGCCTTGGGCGGCGACCGCCACGACACCACGTTCCGCACCGGCAGCGGCCGCAACGGCCTTGAGCTCTCGGTCGAGGCGTTCCTCGGCGACGTGGAACTGGCAGCCGGAGAGGCCCGCGAGCTGCACGACGTGGTGGTCCGTCCCACCACCGAACCGGTGGGCGACCTGGACCGCTGGGCCGCTGAGTGCGGCCGCCGCAACGCCGCCCGGGTCGCTGCGCCCTACCGGGTGGGCTGGTGCTCCTGGTACCACTACTTCGAGCACGTCTCGGAGCGGTCGTTCTCCTCTGACGTGGCCCGCGCCTCGGAGTGGCCGATCGACGTGCTCCAGCTCGACGACGGGTTCCAGGCCGCGGTGGGGGACTGGACCCGGACCGACGACTCGTTCCCGTCGGGGCTGGAGGCCGTCGCCGACCAGGTCACGTCGCGCGGCCGGCAGGCCGGGCTCTGGCTGGCCCCGTTCCTGGCGGCGCCCGGCTCGCAGCTGGCGCTCGACCACCCGGACTGGATCGCCCGGTTCCCGGGCGGCGAGCCGCTCATCGCGATGCACAACGACCACTGGGGCGGGTTCGTGCACGCGCTCGACACCTCGCACCCGGAGGTGCAGGCGCACCTCGAGCAGCTGGCCCGCGACCTGGTCGGCATGGGGTTCACCTATCTGAAGCTCGACTTCACCTACGCGCCCGGGTTCGACGGGGTCTGGTGCGACCGCTCGCTCACCCCGGCCCAGCGGGTCCGCGCCGGCTACGACGCCATCCGGCGCGGCGCGGGCGACGACAGCTTCCTGCTGGGCTGCGGCGCGCCCCAGGGTGCGTGCATCGGCGTGGTCGACGGGATGCGGATCGGTCCCGACGTGGCGCCGTGGTGGTCGCCCAAGCCGGAGCTGTGGCCCTACCCGGGCTACGAGGGCACGATCCCGTCCACGGCCAACGCGTGGCGCAACACGCTCGCCCGCTCCTTCCAGCACCGGCGGCTGTGGCTGAACGACCCCGACTGTCTGATGCTGCGCCACACCGAGACCGACCTCACCGAGGAGCAGGTCCGGGCCTGGGCCCTCGCCGTCGGCGTCTCGGGCGGCATGGCGGTGATCTCTGACGACCTGTCGCTGCTCGACGCCCGCGCCGGCGACCTGCTCGACGAGGTGGTCGCCCTCGGCCGGGCCGCCGACGACGCAGCCCGCTCCGGCGCCGCGCCCCGTTGCGAGGACCTGATGACCAGCGCCGTGCCGACCACGCTGTCGGCGGCGGGTGCGCTGCTCACCGGCGACCCGGTGGCCGGCACCGCGGCGGTCGCGACATGAGGACTGCCGCATGAAGGTCCTGGTCGTCACGAACGACTACCCGCCGCGCATCGGGGGCATCCAGTACTACGTCGAGCGGCTGGTCGCCGGGCTGGTGGCCGCGGGGGACCAGGTCGTGGTCTACGCGTCGTCCTACGCGGGTGCCGCGGAGTGGGACGCAGCGCAGCCCTACACGGTGGTGCGTGCTGCCACTCCCACCATGCTGCCGACCCCGCTCGTGACGGCGCGCGTGCTGTCGCTGGTCAAGGAGCACCGGCCCGACGTCCTGGTGTTCGGTGCGGCGTTCCCCCTCGGGCTCATGGGCCCGGTGGTCCGGGCCCGTCACGGCGTCCCCTACGTGGCGTTCACGCACGGCCTCGAGGTCTCGTCGGCCCGCATGCCCGGTGGCGGGCTGCCGCTGCGTGGCGTGGGGTCGCGCGCCGGAGCGGTCACCTACGTCTCGCACTGGTGCCAGGACCTGCTCGAGCCGGCCTTCGGAGCCGGGCCGCTCCACGAGCTGCTGCCGCCGGCCGTGGACCCTGAGGTCTTCCACTCTGGCGTCGACGGCAGCGCGGTGCGCGATCGGTACGGGCTGGGTGGTGTGCCGCTCGTGGTGTGCGTGTCGCGGCTGGTCGAGCGCAAGGGCCAGGACACCGTCATTGCGGCGTTCGACGAGGTCCGCCGCAGGGTGCCGGACGCCCACCTGCTGGTCGTGGGCGACGGCCCGCACCGCGCCGCGCTCGAGGCGCAGGCTGCCCGGGCCGGCCATGCCGACCGCGTGGTGTTCACCGGCTCGGTGCCCGACGACGAGCTGGCTGCCCACTACGCAGCGGGCGACGTGTTCGCCATGCCCTGCCGCGAGCGGAAGGGCGGCCTGGAGGTCGAGGCGTTCGGGATCGTGTTCATCCAGGCCGAGGCCGTCGGCGTGCCGGTCGTGGCCGGCAACATCGGCGGCGTCCCCGACGCCCTCGAGGACGGCCGGACCGGCCTGCTCGTCGACCCGGCCGACACGTCGGCCGTGGCCGAGGCGCTCGCGTCGCTGCTCGAGGACCCGGCCCGCGCCACCGCTATGGGCGCGGCGGGGGCCGAGTGGGTCACCGAGGGCTTCACGTGGCCGGCCCGGACCGCGCAGCTCCGGGAGCTGCTGGCCCGGGTCGTCGGCTGAGCCTGGCTGCCCAGGACGGGCGGGGGAGCGTCAGCCCCCGAGCGCGGCCTGGTACTCGCTGAACTGGCGCGGGTCGCCGATCCCGGCGGACCGGAAGATCGAGGAGATCTTGCCGTCAGTGTCGACGACGACCGTCATCCGCTCGGCGCAGCCTGCGACCTCGTTGAAGCAGCCGTAGAGCTCCGCAACCCGGCCGTGCGGCCAGCCGTCGGACAGCATCGTGAACCCGAACTGGTGCTGCTCCGTCCAGGCCTTGTTCGTCTGCGAACGGTCGCAGCTGATGGCGATCACTGTCGCGTCGGCATTGGCGAACAGGTCCTGGTGGTCCCGCAGCTCGCACAGCTCTGCCTCGCAGATCCCGCTGAACGCGAACGGGATGAACACGAGCGTGACGGAGCCCTGACCGCGGAACGACGAGAGCGTGACGTCGTTGTAGTCGACGTCCGGCAGGGTGAAGTCGGGGGCGAGGTCGCCGACGGCGAGTGTCATGTGCTGCTCCAGT
>CAJANQ010000204.1 GCA_903941145.1 uncultured Actinomycetes bacterium | reverse complement strand
GCCGGGGTGGTCGACGCCGTCGGCGGGATCACGGTGAACGTCCCGTACCCGGCCTACGACGACCGTTCGGGGCTCAAGATCGACCAGGCCGGCGACGTGGTGCTCGACGGGCGTCAGGCGCTGGCGTACGTGCGGTCCCGGAACTACACGGAGATCGTGGACGGGACGCCACGGACCGACCCGACCGCCGACCTGGGCCGCCAGGAGCGCCAGCAGCAGTTCCTGCGGACAGCCCTCGGCGAGGTGGGTCGGGAGCGGAACCCGGTCGCGCTGGCCCGCGCCGCGGGCGCGGTCTCCGGTGGACTCACGATCGACGACCAGCTCGGCTTCTTCGACGCCGTGGGGCTGGTCCGCAAGATGGCCGGCGGCAACCCGCTCACCGTGGTGCTGCCGACCAGGCCGTCCCGGCTGGGTGGGGCACAGGTCCTGGTCCTGGCCCAGCCCCAGGCCGAGCAGACGCTGGCCGGGTTCCGATAGGCCGTGGGTCCGAGGTTCCACCGCAGGCAAGTTGCGGGGGAGTACGGTCGGTTCTTCGGCCGGGCGACCCCGGCCCCCGCTGAAAGGACCCCCCATGCCTGAGCTTCCCGCAGTCGACGGATCCAGCCCGCGCCAGACCAAGTTCGACGGAGAGTTCCCGATCGCCCTCGAGCCGGAGGCGACCTACACCGCCGAGATCGTGACCAACAAGGGCACGATGACCGCGGTCCTCTACCCGGAACGGGCCCCCAAGACGGTCAACAACTTCGTGTGCCTGGCCCGGTACCACTACTACGACGGCCTGATCTTCCACCGTGTGATCCAGGACTTCGTGATCCAGGGCGGCTGCCCGGAGGGGTCCGGCCGTGGTGGCCCCGGCTACCGCTTCGAGGACGAGCTGCCCGAGCACGGCCAGTACCAGCTCGGTTCGCTGGCCATGGCCAACGCCGGACCGAACACCAACGGCAGCCAGTTCTTCGTGATCTCTGGCGGGCAGGGCATGCAGCTGCCCCCGAACTACGCGCTCTTCGGCAAGCTCATCGACGGACTCGAGGTGCTCGCCGACATCCAGTCGACCCGCACCGGCGCCGGCGACCGTCCCGTCCAGGACGTCGTCATCGAGACCATCACCATCACGCAGTCGTAGGCCGCAGTGGCCCTGCGTCGCCGTTGGCCGGTCGTGGTCGGCCTCGGTGCGGCGGCAGCTGGTGCTGCCGTGGCACTGCGTCGTCCTCCGGGCACTGTCTCTGGGGCTGTGTCCCCCGTCGGCTCGGCGGACCGCGCCCGACGGACCGCTGCACTCGCCAAGGTGGGCGCCAGCCGCGGCGCCGACCTGGCAGCGGTCAAGGTCCGTGGCGTCGGTGCGTCCTCGGAGCGCAAGGCCCAGCTCCAGTCCGAGTTCGAGCTCCGTACCGCCGAACAGGTGGCCGAGACGCTCGGCGGCATGAAGGGCGCCCTGATGAAGCTCGGCCAGATGGCGAGCTATCTGGACCAGGGTCTGCCCGAGCCGGTGCGTGAGGCGCTCGCCGAGCTGCAGTCCGACGCCCCGCCGATGTCGGCCGAGCTGGCCGCCGGCGTGGTCCGGGCCGAGCTCGGCGGCGAGCCCGAGGCCGTCTTTGCCGAGTGGGACCCGCACCCCATGGCCGCGGCGTCCATCGGCCAGGTGCACCGAGCCGTGACCCACGACGGTGTCGAGGTGGCCGTCAAGGTCCAGTACCCGGGTGTCGACACCGCGGTCGCGTCGGACCTCGAGAACACCGACCTGCTGTTCTCGGTCATGGGGATGCTCTTCCCGGGCCTGGACCCCCGACCGGTGGTCGAGGAGCTCCGGGAGCGGCTCGTGGAGGAGCTCGACTACCGGAACGAGGCCGTCAACCAGCGGTTGTTCGCCGAGGCGTACCGGGGCCATCCGTTCGTCGCGGTGCCCGACGTCGTCGACGCGCACTCGACGGGCCGGGTGCTCACCACCACGCTCGCCCACGGTGCGCCGTTCTCCGAGGTGGTGGGCTGGGACGACGACCAGCGGCAGCTGGCTGCCGAGTGCCTGTACCGGTTCGCCTTCGGGGGCATCTACCGGCTGGGCGCCTTCAACGGCGACCCGCACCCTGGGAACTACCTGTTCGGCGCCGACGGCAGGGTGACCTTCCTGGACTTTGGTCTCTGCAAGCGGTTCACGGCCGACGAGGTCGTGGTCTTCGAGGAGATGATCCAGGCCATGGTGCTCGACCGCGACGTCCCGGCGTTCCGCAAGGTCGTCGAGCGGGTCGGCATCCTGCCCGCGGGCGTGGACCTTCCGGTCGACGTGCTCGAGGACTACTTCAACCACTTCTACGAGCTGGTCCTGGAGGACCAGGTGGTCGAGGTCACGCCCGAGTACTCCTCCGCGTCGGTGCGCCGGTTCTTCGACCTGGGCGGCCCGTATGCGGACGTGATGAAGAAGGCCAACCTGCCGGCGTCGATGGTGATCATCCAGCGGATCAACCTGGGGCTCTACGCACTCTTCGGCGACCTGGGTGCCAGGGCCAACTGGCGTCGCATCTCCGAGGAGATCTGGCCGTTCACCGACGGACCGCCGTCCACGCCGATGGGCGAGGAGATCGCCGCCTGGGAGCGGGCTACTCGACGAGCCTGACCGGGTTGCCCAGGATCGACGCCGACCAGGTCGTGGCGTCGTTCACCGTGGCACCCACCGGGTAGGAGGCCTGGATGCGCATCCAGCAGCCGGTCGGCGAGGACGAGCTGCACGTGTAGTTGGCGGGGATGGGCACGTCGATCGTCAGCAGGCGGCCGTTGTAGCCGCCGCTCGCCAGCACGTTGTTCAGCCGACACAGGCTGGGCGTGGTGTTCAGCACGGCGTTGTCGTCACGGGTGATCGTGCAGCCGCTGATGGTGCCGGTGTACTCGGTCGGGCCCAGGATTCGGAGCGTGCCGGCCTGCGAGGACTCGCCCATGTCGAACAGGTTGATCCGCAAGGTCCGGCCGGCGTCGTAGGGGAGGACCCGGGCCACGAAGAACTGCGTGTTGGCACCGCTGGCGTTGGCGAAGATGGGCAGCCGGCCCCGGGCCGACACGGTGACGTTCGAGCCGTCCACCGCGGCAAGGCCGGAGGTGCCGAACCCGACCCGGATGGAGAAGTGGTTCGCGCCCTCGGTCGCCACCGACGGGGAGTAGACCGTCGGTGCAGCTGCGGTGACGTTCGTCCTGACCTGGAGGATGTAGCGACCGGTCTGCACCGAACCGGACGGAATCGTGCACACAGTTGCGAACCGGTGGAAGGTCTCCGCAAAGGTGAGCACGCCGTCGTTGGGGTTGATGACGCCCGAGCTCGCGCCCATCAGCTGGTTGTAGATGCTGGTGGCCGACGAAGGGTTCAGGGTGCCCATCGTCACGGGCGCGCAGCTCGCAGTGCTGACCACCGGGTTGTCCGTGTCGGACCACTCGGTGCTGTCGGGCGCCCGCACGATGAAGGTCGTGGTCATGTTGCCCACGGGGTTCGAGCCGGCGTACGCCGCGTCGCCAGGGCAGAACGCCGCGGCGCCAGCAGTGGCGGAAGGAGCGCCGAACCGGGTCGCTGCGTCGGGATACCTGGCGACGAGGTTGTTGAACGAGGTCGACCCGAGCGACGCCAAGGTCGGCATGATCGTCTTGGAGTCCGACGTGCGGTCGCAGGTGGACCCCGTGTTGACGTAGATGCCGTCGAAGATCTGGAAGGTGAGCGGCTGGCCGGACACGACGCTGCTGACGTCGACGGCGTAGAGGTAGCCGTCCGTGGCGTACTCCGTGCTCGACGAGCCGCTGCAGCCGAACTCCCGGGGCGACGAGTTGCACAGCTTGGAGCCGTACCGTTCGCCCTGCTGCTTGCCGGTCGACGGCCCGGTGGCGTTGACCCAGAGCTGGGTGCCGGGGTCGGTGCCCTCCGGGTCGTTGCCGAGCTTGTTCTGCGGCGAGCCCATAGGGACCGGAGCGACGTACTCGGCGACCGACTCCTGGCTCACCCGGGTCGAGCGCAGCCCGATGAGGCCGAGGAAGAAGTTGGGGACGTCGGTGGACACCTTGACCCGGAGCCGGTTCGGGTTGGGCTCCTGGGTGACGGTGATGGTCGACCCCGACGCGCCGCTGCCGCCGGTGGTGTAGCCGTTCTTGGCGGTCTCGGCCCTCGCCTTGGTGGTGGCGCTGGTCAGGTCGGCCGGAAGGAACACCACGCCAGCGTGCGCCCCGGCGTCGGCCGCCCGCTGCACGCGCTCCGCGTTCAGGTACCAGTTGGTCAGGTCGACCGCGAAGCCGGCGAACACCAGCAGGATGAACATGAACAGCGCCATCCAGACCAGCGCGACGCCGCGCTCGTCCTTGGAGGGCGCAGTGCGCTGGAGTTGGAGGCGGCGCACGGTGGTCATCCCGTGCACTGGTCGGTCGAGAGCGGCTCGAGCCGCATGACGGTCTTGCCGGTCACCGTGCGGGTGGAACCGAGGAGACCGGTCACGTACCTGTGGTTGGCCTGCACGTAGACGCCGATCGAGTCGATCGTGGCGCCACACGCGTCGGGGTCGGTCCAGGAACCGCTCGAGTAGGCCAACGTCGTGCCGTTCCACGTGTACCGGACGCAGCGGTCGGTGCACCCGCCGACCAAGTTGGCCCCGGGGTTCCCGCCGACGGGCAGGCCGGAGGTGGAGGCAGGGTCCACCTTGTAGATCGCGATGCCGACCGGGGTGGCGCCGCCGAGACCCTTCAGGTCGGCCGACACTGCCGCAGCGATCGAGTCGGTGGCAGTGCGCTGGGCCTGGGAGGTCGTGCCGGCGGCGGCGTACTGGACGGCAGCTACGCGGGTGCCGCTGCGGCTGGCCTGGGTGGCGGTCGAGGTTGAGGCGAACACCAGGCCGAACTCCATGATCCCGAGCACGATCACGACCAGCACGGGGATGACGAAGGCGGCCTCGATGAGCGCAGCACCCCGTTCGTCCTTGGATGCCAGCCGTCCTGTCCAGGGCAGGCCCGAGCGGGCACGGAAGGCGCTTCGAAGATCCATCAGTAGTGCTTTCGGCCCACGGACGGGGGTTCTTGAGGTTGTTGTACCGTTGCTCATGGCACTCGCTCAGGACGGCAGCATCCAGACCACCGACCCGCGCACCGGGGCTCCGCTCGCAGTGGTACCCGACCACGACGCCGCCGGCGTGGCCCGAGCGGTCGCCCGGGCCCGGGACGCCTTCCCCACGTGGAGCGCACTGACGTTCAAGGAGCGGTCCCGGCACCTCAAGGCCGTGCGCGACCGGCTGCTGGACCGGGCCGAGGAGCTCGTCGACGTCATCTGCGCCGAGACCGGCAAGCAGCGTGCCGAGGCGGTCACCACCGAGCTCATGGCGATCTGCGAGACCATCGACTGGTACGCCAAGCACGGCGAGGGCGCACTCAGGACCCAGCAGGTGGCCGCCGGGACGATGGCCCACAAGAAGGCGTGGCTGCGCTACGAGCCGGTGGGCGTCGTGGGTGTCATCAGTCCCTGGAACTACCCGTTCACCCTGTCGATGACACCGGTCCTCACGGCACTCTTTGCGGGTTGCACCGTGGTGCTCAAGCCGTCCGAGGTCACACCGACCGTCGGTCTGGCCGTCGGTGAGCTCTTCGCCGGCGGTCCGTGGGGCGACATCGTGCAGGTCGTCACCGGCGGCGGCGCCACCGGTGAGGCGCTCGTGCGCAGCGGTGTGGACAAGGTCTGTTTCACCGGTTCGGTCCGCACCGGGAAGCGGGTCATGGCCGCCGCGGCCGACTCGCTCACGCCGGTGCTGCTCGAGCTGGGCGGCAAGGACCCGATGGTGGTCTGTGCCGACGCCGACGTGGAGCGAGCCGCCAAGGGTGCGGTGTGGGGTGCCTTCCAGAACTCGGGCCAGACCTGCATGTCGGTGGAGCGGGTTTACGTGGAGCGGGCGGTCTACGACGAGTTCGTCGAGCGTGTCGTGGCGGCGACCTCTGCGATCCGGCAGGACGACGGGGGCGGGGACATCGGGTCGATGACCTTCGAGCCCCAGCTCGACGTGGTGGAGCGGCACCTGGCGGACGCCGTCGCCAAGGGCGCCAAGGTGCTCACCGGCGGTGCCCGGCTGGACCGGCCCGGTCTGTGGTTCGGCCCGACCGTTTTGGTCGACGTCGACCACACGATGGACATCATGCGGGACGAGACGTTCGGCCCGGTCCTGCCGATCATGGCGGTCGACTCCGTGGACGAGGCCGTCAAGCTGGCCAACGACTCGGTCTACGGGCTCAACAGCTCGGTGTGGACCCGAGACGAGGAGCTGGGCATCTCGGTGGCCAACCGCCTGCAGTCGGGCAACGTCTGCATCAACGACTGCATCGTCAGCTACGCGGTCACCGGCCTGCCGTTCGGCGGGGTCAAGGAGTCCGGCATCGGCCGGGTCCACGGCGTCGCCGGCCTCCGGGAGTTCTGCAACTCCAAGTCGGTCCTCGGCCAGCGCGTCGGCACCCCGCGCGAGCTCTGGTGGTTCCCGGTCCCTGCCGGTCTGGACGCGCTGGGCATCCGCACGATGCGGCTGCGGTTCGGCTCGAGCGTCGCTACCCGTCTGAAGGGGCTGCGACGTCGCTGACCGTCTGGGCGACCAGACGGGTCACCGCCTCGACCGGCGGCGGCTCGTCGCCGGCGAGCGTCTCCACCGTGCAGAACACCTCGGTCGTGCCGTTGGCGCGCCCCTGCAGCGTGAGCAGCAGCGAGCAGGTAGGG
>CAJANQ010000203.1 GCA_903941145.1 uncultured Actinomycetes bacterium | reverse complement strand
TCACCGGCGCGCGGTCCGCGTCGAGGTCGGCCGTGAAGTCACCGTCGGTCGTGCTGAACGTCGCCGTGTACTTCTTGGCCGGGTCGATGCAGGTGGGGGGCGGGCCCGCGAACTTCTCCACCCGCTTGGCCGAGCCGGCTGCGGGCGGGCACGGGGTGGCCTCGGTGAGCGTGAGCCCCTTCGGCGGGGTGGGCAGCTCGGCGGTGTCCTTGACCGTCGTGGTGCTCGCCAGCGTGGTGGTGGACCCCTTGGAGGACTCCTTCTTGTCGTCGCCGCCCGTCATGGCGATGACGCCGACGATGAGCGCCACCACGGCGAGGCCCGCACCGAGACCGGTGTAGAGCCGCCGGCTCTTGGCCTTCTTGTCCATCTCGGCCTGCGCCTCGTCAAGGCGGCTCCGGCGTTCCTTCTGGCGTGCGTGCTTCTCGGCGCTGGTCCCCATGGCCGCATCGTAGGCATGGGCGGCGGCAATTCCTGACCGCGCGCCTGAGCGTCGAAGCGGTTGAGAGCCGGACGAGTCCCGGCGGTATCGTTCCCGCCGTGGCGCTCCTGGTCCAGAAGTTCGGTGGTACGTCGGTCGCGGACCCCGACCGCATCCGTGAGGTGGCCGACCACGTCGTGCGCTGCCGCAAGCGCGGCGACCAGGTCGTGCTGGTGGTCTCGGCCATGGGCAAGGAGACCGACGAGCTCCTGCGCCTGGCCAAGGAGCTCTCCTCCGACCAGCCCGGCCGTGAGATGGACATGCTCATCACCGCCGGCGAGCGCAAGGCCGTGGCCCTGGTCGCCATGGCCCTGGTCGAGGCCGGTGTGCCCTCCGAGTCGTACACCGGCAGCCAGGCCGGGTTCATCACCGACACCAACCACACCAACGCCAAGATCGTCGAGGTCAAGGCCGACCGGATCCGCGCGGCGGTCGACGCCGGCGTCGTCCCGGTCGTTGCCGGCGCCCAGGGCGTCTCGACCGACAGCGACGTCACCTTCCTGGGCCGCGGCGGTTCCGACACGACGGCCGTCGCCCTGGCCCGTGCGCTCGACGCCGACGCCTGTGAGCTCTACACCGACGTCCCCGGCGTCTTCACCACCGACCCGCGCATCTGTGCGCAGGCCAAGAAGATGCACCGCGTCACGTTCGACGAGCTGCTCGAGATGACCGCAGCGGGCTGCCCCAAGCCCGCCATGCGCTCGGTCGAGTACGCCCACCGCCACCGGGTCCCGCTGCACGTGCGCTCTGCGTTCACGTGGGAGCCGGGCACCTGGGTCATCGAGGAGGATCCCGACATGGAAGCAGCCCTCATCCGGTCGGTCACCCCCGACCTGTCCGAGGCCAAGGTCACCGTCTCCGGCGTCCCGGACCAGCCCGGCGTGGCCGCAGGGCTGTTCCGCCAGCTCGCCGACGGCGACGTGAACGTCGACATGATCGTGCAGAACGTGTCCGAGGGCGGGGTCACCGACATTTCGTTCACCGTGCCCAAGAGCGACCTGTCCCGTGCGCTCGGGATCTGCGAGACCGTGGCCGGGTCGATCGGTGCGGCCAAGGTCGTGGCCGACGACGACATCGCCAAGGTCTCCGTGATCGGCGCCGGCATGAAGTCCAACCCGGGCGTCGCCGCCACGATGTTCGAGGTGCTCGCCGCCAACGGCATCAACATCGAGATGATCTCGACCTCGGCCATCCGCATCTCCTGCGTGATCGCCGAGTCCGACGCCGAGCGGGCCGTCGGCCTGCTCCACGACGCCTACGAGCTCGACGCCGCCGACCTCTAGGTCGTCCGCAGGACCGGCTCAGCCGGCCAGCGACCGGACCACGGTGTCGGCGAGCAGCCGCCCGTCCAGCGTGAGTGCCAGCCGACCGTCGCCGACCGTCGCGAGGCGGTCCGCCACGACCCGCTCGACCGCGTCGGCCGGGAGCCCGTCGACGGGGAGTCCCTCGGCCAGCCGCACCCCGAGCATCAGTTGCTCGAGGGCCTGCTGCTCTGCGTCGAGCACCTCGAGCTCGTCGAGCTGCGGCGCACCGGCTGTCATGCCGGTCGCCCAGGCATCGGGGTCCTTCACGTTGGACCAACGGACGCCCGCCACATGGGAGTGGGCGCCCGGCCCGACCCCCCACCAGTGGTGGTTGCGCCAGTAGAGGAGGTTGTGCCGGCACTGCGCCTGCGGCGACCGGGCCCAGTTCGAGATCTCGTACCAGCTGAACCCGGCGGCGCCGAGCAGCTCCTCGGCGCGCCGGTACCGGTCGGCCGCCTCGTCGCCCGACGGCGTCGGCAGGCTCCCGTCGCGCACCCGTGCCGCCAGCTTGGTGCCGGGCTCGATGCCGAGCGCGTAGGCGCTCACGTGGTCGGTCCCTGCGCTGAGCGCGGCGTCGAGCGACGAGTCCCAGTCGGCGGCTGTCTCTCCCGGCGTCCCGTAGATCAGGTCGACGCTCGTGTGCGCGATCCCGGCGGCGCGGGCTGCGGCCACCGCGTCACCGGCCGAGTCGGGGGAGTGGGTCCGGTCGAGGAGCTTGAGCACCCGGGGCACGGCGCTCTGGAGCCCGAACGACGCGCGGGTCACGCCGGCTGCGGCCCACGTGCCGAACGCGTCCTCGGCCGACCCGCCGTCGACCAGGCCGCCAGGGTTGGCCTCGACCGTCACCTCCAGGTCGTCCGCCACCTCGAACTGCTCGCGCACTGCGTCGAGCAGCCGCACCATGAGCGTCGGGTCGAGCAGCGACGGGGTGCCGCCGCCGACGAACACGCTCGAGACTGGCGGGCAGCCGTCGAGCAGCACGGCCGCCGCAGCCAGCTCGGCGACGGC
>CAJANQ010000202.1 GCA_903941145.1 uncultured Actinomycetes bacterium | reverse complement strand
GCCCTGGTGGACGCCCTCCACGAGCTGTTCCCCGTCACCCGCGACGCCCGGATCACCCACCGGTGGGGCGGACCGTTGGCGGTGCCCCGCGACTGGTGCGCGTCGGTCGTCCACGACCGCACGACCGGCACCGGAGCGGCAGGCGGGTACGTGGGCGACGGCGTGTCAACCACGCACCTGGCCGGCCGGACGCTGGCCGACCTGGTCCTGGGCCACGACACCGACCGCACCCGGCTGCCATGGGTGGGCCACACGTCGCCGAAGTGGGAGCCGGAGCCGTTCCGCTGGCTGGGCGTCAACGCCGGCCGCGCCGCTGCGGCGGCCGCCGACCGGGCCGAGCGCCGCACCGGCCGAGAGGCCACCGGCTGGGGCAAGGTCCTCGGACTCTTCACCGGCGGCCACTGAGGGGCCTGCCAAATCCCGACCCTTTTTGTCGGAAATTGTTGCCGGGTCCAGAATGGCGTCGTGATGAACGTCCACTGGTTCCTCCCCACCGGCGGCGACAGCCGTGACGTCGCGCCGTCCGGCGACGACCCCCACTACCGCCCGCCCAGCATCGACTACCTCTCGCAGGTGGCCATGGCGTGCGACCAGCTGGGGTTCGGCGCCGTGCTGACGCCGTGCGGCACCGGGTGCGAGGACTCGTGGATCTCGACCGCGGCGCTGCTCCCCCAGACCCGCAGCCTGAAGTACCTGATCGCATTCCGGCCCGGCCTGCTCAGCCCCACCCTGGCCGCGCAGATGGCGTCGACCCACCACCGGATGTCGGGCGGCCGCACGCTCATCAACATCGTGATCGGCGCCGAGCCCGCCGAGGTCGCCCGGTTCGGCGACTTCGCCGACAAGGACACGCGCTACGAGCGGGCCGGCGAGTTCCTCCACGTCATGCGCAAGGCCTGGGAGGCCGAGCCGTTCGACTTCACCGGCGACCACTACCGGGTGGAGGGCGCCACCACCCGCATGCCACCGACGCCCATGCCCGAGATCTTCTTCGGCGGGGCGTCCGAGGCGGCCGAGAAGGTCGCGGCCGAGCACGTCGACGTCTACCTGCTGTGGGGCGAGACGCCCGACATGGTCAAGGAGCGGGTCGACCGAATGCGTGAGCGGGCGGCCGCGGCCGCCCGTCCTGCCGACCGGCCGCTCCGGTTCGGCATCCGGTTCCACGCCATCAGCCGCGACACCGCCGACGCGGCGTGGCTCGAGGCCGGCCGCCTGCTCGCCGGAATGGACCCCGTGGCCGTTGAGGCAGCCCGGGCCGACTTCGCCAACACGGCGTCGGTCGGCCAGCGCCGCATGGCCGACCTGTCCGGCCACGGCGAGGACACCCTCCTTCCCGACGACCCCCGGGCGCTCGAGATCTACCCCAACGTGTGGTCCGGCGTCGGCCTGGTCCGCGGCGGTGCCGGCACGGCGCTCGTCGGCAGCCACTCCGACGTGGCCGACCGCATGGAGGAGTACGCGGCGCTCGGCTGCGAGGAGTTCATCCTCTCGGGCTACCCGCACCTGGAAGAGGCGTGGGCCGTGGGCCAGGGCCTGCTGCCGGAGCTGCGGCGGCGCGGCCTGGTCGCCGACCTCGGCGCCCGCGGCAGCGAGCCGGTCTTCACGTTCCGATGAGCGACCGCCAGCAGGTCGGCCTGCTGCTCTGCGACCACCTCGACCCGGACATGGCCGACCTGGTCGGCGACTACCCCGTCCTGTTCCCGGACCGGTTCGGCCCGGTCGGTCTGGACCTGCGGGTCTACGAGTGCACCCGGGGGGAGTTCCCGGAGCGCACCGACGAGTGCGACGGGTTCATCACCTCCGGCTCGCGCCACTCGGCCTACGAGGACCTGGACTGGATCCGCGAGCTCAACGCCTTCCAGCGGCGGCTGGTCGACGACGGCGTCAAGCAGGTCGGGATCTGCTTCGGGCACCAGACGATCGCCCAGGCCCTCGGCGGGAAGGTCGAGAAGGCTGCTGGCTGGGGCGTCGGCGTCAAGACGTTCGACGTGGTGGCCGAGGTCCCCTGCATGGACCCGGGCCGCGAGCAGTTCCACATCCTCATGAGCCACCAGGACCAGGTGGTCGAGCTGCCCGACGGCGCCGACGTCATCGCCACCGCCGACTACTGCCCGGTGGGCGGCTGGGTGCTGGAGGACCTGGTGTTCTGCGTCCAGGGCCATCCGGAGTTCGTGCCCGAGCTCTCCCGCGGCCTGCTCGGCAAGCGCCGTGAGCGCATCGGTGCGGAGGTCTGCGACCCGGCGCTCGAGAGCCTGTCCACCCCGCTCGACCACGACACCGTGGCGCGCTGGATGGCCCGGTTCCTGGCCGGCTGACCAGCCCCGTCAGGCGTCAGGGTCCCCGACCGCGCTGGCCTCCTGGGCAACGTCCCTCGCGTCGTCGGCCGCCGACATGACCTGGAACCGGCGGGTCACGACCAGCAGCCCCGTGGCGACCACGAGCAGCACACCGGCGACCACGGTCGTGGCGCGCAGGCTGGTCGCCGCCGAGGCCCAGCCCCACACCAGGAGGCCGAGCGGCAGGGCACCGGTCAGGCACGCCAGGTAGACGGCGATGACCTTGCCGCGCAGGTGGTCGGCCACCACGAGCTGGATGGACGTGTTGATGGTCGACGCGATCGCCAGGTACGCCCCACCGAAGACCATGAGGGCCAGGAGTGCCACCCAGTAGTTCCGGATCAGGCCCGTGAGCGCGACCGCCACGCCGTAGCAGCACATCGAGGCGGGGAGCGCGACAGCCCGCCGCACCCTGGTGACCACCGAGAGCAGGAACGGAGCGGCCAGCACGGCGCCGACGCCGCCGGCACCGAGCAGCAGGCCCAGGCGCACGCCGGTGACCCCGAACTCGGACTCGCCGTAGACCGGCAGGAAGCTGAACAGCGGGGAGCCGAGCCCGGCCACCACGACGATCGCCGTGCAGCACGCGACCAGCGCCGGCGTGTGCCAGATGTGCGTGGCCGCCGTCCGCACGCCCGAGAAGAACCCCTCGGTGTGGGCGTGGGGCGACAGCCGGCCCCGCACCACCAGCAGCACGCCGACCACGGCGAAGAACGAGACGGCGTTGAGCAGGAAGGCCGCCGGCGCGCCGAACACCGCGATGACCACGCCGGCCAGGAAGGGGCCGAGGGCCCGGCTGGCGTTGAACTGCGTGCTGTTGAGGGTCACGGCCCCCATGAGCTGGTCACGGGGAACCAGGTCCACGACGAACGCCTGCCAGACAGGTGTGTTCAGCCCGCCGAGCAGGCCCGAGAGGAACGCCAGGGCGGTGACCGACAGCGGTGTGGCCACGTCGGCGGCGACGTCGAGCCAGAGCGCCAGCGCGGCCACGGCCTGGAGGAGCTGGACCACGACCAGGGTCCCCCGGCGGGCGAACCGGTCCGAGACGTAGCCCCCGACCAGCCCCATGACCATGAACGGCACGTACTGGAAGAAGCCGGTCACCCCGACCTGACCGACCTTCCCGGTCAGCTGGTAGATGACGTACGGAATCGTGGCGGCCTGCATCCACCCGCCGGTGTTGGACACCAGCGCCGCCACCCAGAACAGCCGGAAGTCGCGCACCCGGAGGGCGTCGAACGCGCCTGGCCGGGCGACGGAGGGGGCGGGACCGCTGGCCACCGGCCGAACCTATCGCCCGGGGTGCAGCCCGGCCCGTCCGGACACTTCACCGGCGGGACGTACCTGTGACAAGTACCCGTTGGGGCCGCAGAGGGGGTGGCACCTACGATTGCGGCCGTGACCCCGCCCGCCGACGCCGACGGCACGGAGGCCCCCGCCCCGACCGCGCCTGCGGCCGACCTCGAGTCGGCCAGCAAGGACGCG
>CAJANQ010000201.1 GCA_903941145.1 uncultured Actinomycetes bacterium | reverse complement strand
GCCCCCGTGCTGGGCGACCAGCCCCTGAGCTTTGCTGCCTGCAGCTACGACGGCGCGCTCGTCGTCGGCGTCGCCGCTGACAGCGGGCTCGTGGCCGACACCGCCCTGCTGCTCGGCGACGTCGATGCTGCGCTCGGCGGACTGGTGGCCGGAGGTACCTGAGAGGTCCGCTGTTACCCTCGAACGGTGGAACCGGCGCGGACCAGCGATGCATCGCCGCGTCGTCGCGCGCTCAAGTGGTTCGTCCCGCTGGTGCTGGCGACGACCCTGGCCCAGGTGCTGGTCTCGACCGGGTGGGTCCGTCACGGCGACGTGGTCGACAGCCTGGACCTGCCCCTCACCCTGACCGGCGCGGCGACCGCCGCGGTCTGCTGGTGGACCTACCGGCGCGCGGCGGGGACGTCCCGGACGGTCTGGGCGCTCCTGTCGCTCGTCATCGCGCTCGACACCGTGGCCAACATGTGGTGGGCGGGGCTCGACCTGAGCGGCAGCTCGCCCTACGTGTCGCCCGCCGACGGGCTGTACCTGCTCACCTATCCGCCGCTGTTCGCCGCCGTGTTCCTGATGGCCCGTGGCCGGACCGGCCAGCGGGGCGTGCGGGCACTGATCGACGGGCTCATCCTGGCGATGGGCCTGGGACTCCTGGCCTGGGAGGCCGTGCTGGTCGCGCCGGGCAGCCTCAGCTCGGCCCAGGGGTTCCTGCACCACCTGGTGCTGATCTCCTACCCGCTGCTCGACCTGTTCCTGGTCGGCGGTCTGGTCGGCCTGCTGCTGACGGCCAGCCGCCGCGGCGCCGCCATCCGCTGGTTCGCCGCCTACGCGGCGCTGTTCGTCGCCGCCGACTACCTGTACGTGGTCGCGGCCAGCGGCCGTGACTTCCTGGTCGAGTGGTCCAACGTCAGCTACGTGGTGTCGTACGCATGTCTCGGGCTGGCTGCGCTGGCCAAGGACGGGCCGGTCGTCGCCGACCCGACCGACGAGCACATCACCCGTGACGGCATCTCCATCGCGCTCCTGGTCGGGGCGATGGTCGCCCCGGCGCTGACGGCGTCGATCTCCGGTGCGCTCGGCGTGGACGTCAGCGCGCAGATCCTGGTCGGCACCACGGTCGTGCTCGCGGTGCTGGTCGGCGTACGCGTCGCCGAGGCGCTCCGCGACGAGCGTGAGGCCCTGCGCGTCTCCGACGACGCCCAGCGCGAGCTGGACTTCCTGGCCCGGCACGACCCGCTCACCGGACTCCCCAACCGGTACGAGCTGCTCGACCGGCTCGCCCGGCGCTCTGGTCCCGTCGGACTGCTGTTCGTCGACCTCGACCGCTTCAAGCAGGTGAACGACACCGCCGGGCACGCGTTCGGTGACGACGTGCTGGTCGAGGCGGCCCAGCGGCTCCGTGACCAGATGCGTCCCGAGGACGTGGCCCACCGTCTGGGTGGCGACGAGTTCGTCGTGGTCGCCGCCGACCTGGTGGACGAGGCCGACGCCGAGGCGCTCGCAGGGCGGCTCGTCGCCGCGCTGAACGAGCCGTTCCGGTCTGCGGGGGTCGAGTGGTACCTGGGCGCCAGCGTCGGGATTGCGCTCGCCGGTGCGCCCGGAGCGGACAGTCCCGATCCGGAGCACCTGCTCCGACGCGCCGACATGGCGATGTTCGAGGCCAAGCGTGACCCGGTCCAGACCGTGCGACGGTTCGACGCCGCGATGCAGCGGGAGCTGGAGCACCGGCACGGCATGGAGGTGGCCATCCGCCATGGGCTCGAGTTCGACGAGTTCCAGCCCGCGTTCCAGCCGATCGTCGCCGTCGCCGACGGGACCGTGGTCGGTTTTGAGGTCCTGGCCCGCTGGTACACGGACGGTGGCAGTGCCGTGCCGGCCGGCGAGTTCATCCCGGTGGCCGAGCAGGCCGGGCTGCTCGCCGAGCTCGACGACAGCGTCCGCCGTCAGGCGTTCGAGTTCCTGGCCCGCCGCAACCGCGACGCCGGACCGGACCACACCGTCTACCTGACCTTCAACGTCTCGGCCACCGAGCTGGCGGCGCCCGACTTTGTGACCCGGCTCCAGGACGTTGCCGTCCACGCCGGGGTCGACCTGGCGTGGCTGGTCGTCGAGCTCACCGAGGGGGCGCTCGTCCGGGCCCCCGAGGTGGTGGCCGGCCGGCTCGCCGAGATGCGCGCGCTGGGCATGCGGATCGCGCTGGACGACTTTGGTACCGGGTTCTCGTCACTGTCGCACCTGCTGCGGTTCCCGGTGGACATCTTGAAGATCGACCAGTCCTTCGTCGCGGAGCTGGGACCGTCCACCGGTCGCAACACCGTGGCGGCTGCCACCTTCCAGATCGCCGACACGCTCGGCATCGGAGTCGTCGCCGAGGGGGTCGAGACCCCCGAGCAGGCTGCGGCCCTCGCCGACATGGGCGTCGGGCTGGTCCAGGGGTTCCTCTACTCGGTGCCGCTCACGGCCCCCGAGGCGGGCCTGGTCGACCGCTGTGTGCCCGGCGGTGCGGCCTCAGGGGTCGCCGCGGGTGGCGGTCAGCCGGCCGCAGACTTGGACGACTGACCATCCCGACCGGCGGGCGCCGGCCCCTAGAGTTGCCCCGCCCGCAGGCAGGAGCAGCGACAGGACGCACGGGGGACCCATGGACTTCAACGACGACGCTCAGCTCGACCCGGGCCAGATCCAGGACGTGCGCGGCCAGTCGTCAGGGTCCGGTGGCGGGGGACTGCCCGGAGGGCTCCCCGGTGGTCTGGGCGACGTGCTCGGTGGTGTGCTC
>CAJANQ010000200.1 GCA_903941145.1 uncultured Actinomycetes bacterium | reverse complement strand
CCGCATCCAGGTACGTCTGGTTCGGGGCAGCGTCGATCGAGAACCCTGTGCCGTAGTTGCGGAGGCCCCGGTCGAGGTAGCCCTCATCGGAGCCGAGGAAGCCCAACATGTGGTCGAAGGAGCGGTTCTCCATCATGACCACGACGACGGTGTCGATCGGCGCCTCGCTTGCCGGCAGGTCCAGGATGGACCCCTGCGGCATCAGCGACGGGAAGTACTCGCGGCCACCGAAGGAGCCCTCGGCCGGCACACAGGCCGACAACAGCGACGGCCCCACGACCGCGCCCATTCCGGCGAGCGCCCCGAGCCGCAGAAAGTCCCGTCGTTCCACCTGATCCCCCCAGTTGGATGCAGCTGTTGGCGCTGCCAGCCGGGCTGATTTTGGCAGGTGGTCGCCCACTCCAGAAAGTGCCGTGGGTGAACTTTTGGGGCTCAGCCGCGGACGGTCCGGGTGGTCACCTTGGTCCGCCGGGGCCAGATCGACACCCAGATCCACACGGGCAGCCAGAGCCCCCCGGTGCAGATCGTCATGATGAAGTGGAACGCGTGGTCGGGGGAGTGGCGGACCACCGTGACGACCGTGGCCTCTGCCTCGGCGCTCGCGACGGGCATGACCGCCGGCGTTGGTGACGCGTAGGTGTGCTCGGTCCAGACGTTGCCGTCGTACCAGCGCAGCTGGCGGCCGTTGTTGTAGGGGTCGGGGTACCAGCCGGCCCGGTAGCGGGAGCCGCCCGACGCTTGCATGCCCACGGCCCCTCCTCTCCAACGGTCGGCCGACGCGTGTCGTTGCCGTCAGGGTAGGACCAACCCGGGACACGGCCCTACGGAAGTTTCGTGCACGCCCGGAAACTCACCGCGCCCGTGTCACACCGCAGCACTACGGTGCGCTCAATTCATCAAGAGCGGCCTGCTTCGGCGGGCCCAGCAACCTGGGACTGACACCCAAGGTGCTTTCCACTCCACAGTGGGATGAGGCCCTCACGGGCAACAAAGTGTCATGGGACGTTCTCGTGTCATGGCGGGCAGCCGACGCGTTCGTCGGGTGCACCGTCGTCGTGGAGTGGAAGGCGCTGACGGTGCCGGTCCGGAAACGGACAACTCATGGCCACCTCGACCACCTCCACCCGCCAGCCCACCCGCACCACGGACGCTGCCACCTCCCCCACCCGGTCGATCACGGCCGAGCTGGGGCTCGAGGGCTGGCAGCACCTCGACCCGGTCCTGCTCGCCTCGCTCGCGCTCGAGGCCCCGCTCCTGCTGGTCGGAGCACACGGCACGGCCAAGTCGCTCGTCGCCGAGCGTGTTGCCGGAGCGGTGGACGCCGAGCTCCGGCACTACAACGCGTCACTCCTCAACTACGACGACCTGGTCGGCATCCCTGTCCCGGCCGACGACGGCGTCAGCCTTGAGTACCTGGGCACTGCCGGTGCCGTGTGGGACGCCGAGTTCGTCTTCCTCGACGAGATCAACCGCTGTCGGCCCGACCTGCAGAACAAGCTGTTCCCGCTGGTCCACGAGCGGCGCCTGGCCGGCGAGGAACTCACCCGCCTGCGCCACCGGTGGGCGGCGATCAACCCGCCGGGCGAGGTCGACGGCCACTCCTACCTGGGAACTGAGGAGCTCGACGCCGCGCTGGCCGACCGCTTCTGGTTCGTCGTGCCGGTGCCCGGCTGGCAGCAGCTGCGCCGGGAGGACCGGGTGCGGCTGGTCCTCGGTGGTGCTGCGGTCCCGACCGGCAGCGGGACCGCCGAGGAGGACGAGCGTCCATCCGTGCCCGAGCTCGTGGCCGCAACCGCCTCGGCCGCCGCCGCCGTCGAGGCGCACCACGGCGAGTCGCTGGCGAACTACGTCGTGTCGCTCCTCGACCAGCTCGGTACGGCCGACATCCACCTCAGCCCCCGACGGGCCCGGATCCTCCTGCAGGCCGTCTGCGCGGTGCACGGCGCGCTGTTGGTGACCGGTGCGGACGACGCCGACCTGGGCGAGAGCGCCCTGCTGACACTGCTGCACGCGCTGCCGCAACGGGCATCGGCCACGCCGGTGCAGCTCGCCAAGGTGATCGCCGCCCACAAGCAGGCCTGGGAGGTTGCAGTGGTCGACGAGTCCGGGGTCCTCCAGCAGCTCCTCGCCGAACAGGACCCGGTCCAGCGCGTCAGGCTGGCGGTCGAGCGGAAGGTGGACGACGACCTGCTCGGCCGACTGACCGTGCAGGCGGTGGCGGCCCAGCAGTCCGAGGCGGAGAGGGCCGGTCTGGCGTTCGTCTTCACGCGGGCCTTCGCCGAGCGCCCGCTCAGCCCGGCGGCGTGGGGCACCATCGTCGACGCTGCCCGTCCGATCCTCACGCCGGTCATCGAGTCGGACTCCATCCCGCAGGGACAACAGCTCGACCGGGTCCGCCGCATCGATGCCTACTGCGCTGAGCTCGATGACGCGCCCGGCTCGCAGCTGGTGCGGGCGTTCCTCCAGGGGTGCCGGCCGTGGCTGGCACTTGACGACGCATGGCGGAAGCACCTGGTCGAGTTCGTGACGCTCTGCGCCACCTTCGGCGTCCAGGGCTGAGGCCGGCACATGAGGTCCACCCCACGCACTGCGGTCCGCCGCACCGTCCCCGTCCTCCGGCCCAAGTGGGTCACCTTTTTGTGGTCGCGCACCGGGCCGCCGCTCACGGCGGCCCGGCGGGCACACCTCGACCACCAGTGGGCGTCGTTCGACCTGCTCGGCGGCATCGTCCTCCACCCGGTCACGATCCTGCCGAACTCGGTCATCCACGACGACGTCGTGTGCACCGACGAGCTGCTGACCGCCAACGTCCTGTGCCGCAACCGGAACGGGCTGCTCCATCCGACCTTCGAGCTCACCGAGCTCTACTACGGCGCCACCGACCAGGGGTGGTGCACCGACGACCCGCGACTGGTCGAACTGGTCGCAGAAAGGACCCCCGCATGACCACCTTCACCCAGACCGACGCCGACCGGATCCTGAGCCGGATCGTGAACTCGCTCCCGGGCGGCACGTTCGAGCT
>CAJANQ010000199.1 GCA_903941145.1 uncultured Actinomycetes bacterium | reverse complement strand
GTCGTCGTGGTCGACGAGGTGGACGTGGTGTCCGAGGTCGGCGGCTCCAGCACGGCGGCGCCGGCGACGGTCACGCCGGTCCCGGTCGCCACGACGGTGGCGACGCCGAGGACGAACGTGACCAGCGCGAGGCGCAGGGACGCTCGGGCCCGTCGCGGTGCTGCGACGTCGGGGGATGAGGGCGTGGTCATGGGTTCAGTCTGCTCCGTCAAGTGACGTGCGCGTCGGCACGGTCAGAACTTTTTGGGCCGGAAGGCCGCGGTCATGAGCGTCGGTCGCCGGCTCAGGCGGAGCGCAGGCCCAGCTCGTCGAGGCGCTCGTCCGCCGCCTCCTCGCCCACACCCAGGATGCAGGCGATGGCACGGACGTCGTCACGACGGATGGTCAGCACGCGGCCGTTGAAGTCGCCCCGCTGCACCTGGATCATCTTCAGGTAGCGGGCGAGCATCGTGGCCTCGGTGCCGGGCAGGGACTCGAGCTTGGCCAGGTCGATCCGGGCCGCCTCGGGGCCGTTGTCACGGCGGGCGCCCTCGGCGTCGGCCGGGTCGTCCTCGCCGGGCAGCAGCTGGTCCACAGGGACCCGGTAGAAGCGGGCGAGGCGCTGCAGCCGGGGCACGGAGATCGATCGCTCGCCGCGCTCGTAGGCCCCCAGCACAGAGGCCTTGAACTCCTGGTCGGAGTCAGACTCGACGTCCTGGAGCGACAGGCGCTTCTGGCGGCGGATGGCACGCAGGCGCTCGCCCACGACCTTGCCGTAGGCCACCTGCGCTGCTTCGTCCATGGTCTCGTCGGACATGTCGCTACCTTCCTGCCCGGCCGGTCACGCCGTGTGACCGGGCCGCTCGTGAGTTCCACCACTGTGAGTCACCAGTTGCCGGTGAACCATGGGGCGATCTGCCCGCTTGGTGGACGCTGAGTGATGCTGGCAAAGAACCAGTCACCGGGTCAACACGGAACGTGGTCAGCCGTTGGCACGCAGCGTGACCAGCAGGGCGCCAGCGACGATCGCCGCAGTCTCGGCCCGCAGCACGTGGGGCCCGAGCGTGCACCGCCCCGCCCCGCCGGCATCGGCGGCGGCCAGCTCCTCGGGCGACCATCCGCCCTCCGGGCCGACCAGCACGGTGCGGGCTCCGGCGTCGAGCACTCCCCCGCCCGGCTCCGCCACCACGGTCCCTCCGCCACCTAGGGCGTCCAGCAGCGCAGCCGGTGTCAGTGGCGCATCGGTGCCCAGGCCGACCTCGGGCAGCCACAGCCGTCGACACTGCCCGCTGGCCTCCCGGGCCACCCGACGGAGCCGCTCCATCTGCTTGGCAGCGCGGTCCCCGTCCCAGCGCACCACTGACCGGGCCGCCACGAGCGGCACGATGCGGTCCACGCCCACCTCGGTGAGCTTCTGCACCACCAGCTCGGGCCGGTCGCCTTTGACCGGTGCGAACGCCACGGTCAGCAGCGGGTCGGGCCGCGGCTCGTGGCAGACCTCGCCGACCGGGTCGAGACGGTCGCCGCCCGCATAGGTGGTGGACCGCCAGCCACCCTGTCCGTCGGTGGCACACACCTCGGCACCGGCGCGGAGCCGGAGCACACGGCCCAGGTGGTGGGCGTCGTCACTGCCCAGACCGGGGGCGTCGAGGTCGTCCACAAGGACCTGCGCCGCAGCGCTGCGCCATGGGGCGTCGGTGTCGTCGGGTCGCCCGGCCATCTGTCGTGGTGCTCGGTCGGACGGCCGGTCAGTCGGCGAGCCGCGACCGCAGCCGGGAGAAGAAGCCCTCGGGCTCCGGGTCCACCGACTCGCCCCGCAGCTCGGCCAGCTTGCGCAGCGCGTCCGACTGGTCCTCGTCCACGTCGGTCGGCGTCAGCACGTCGAGCACGACGATCAGGTCGCCGCGGCCCCTGCCGTTCAGCCGCGGCATACCGCTGTGGCGCAGCCGGACCGTCTTGCCCGACTGGGTGCCCTTGGCCACGACCAGCTCGTGGTCGCCGTCCAGCGTGGGGATCGTGATGGTGGCGCCGAGGGCCGCCTGTGTCATTGCCACCGGGACACGCGTCACGACGTCGACCCCTTCACGGTGGAACCGGGGGTCGTTGCGGACCTGCAGGCGGACGAACAGGTCGCCGGGCGGCCCGCCGCGGACCCCGACCGGGCCCTGGCCGCTCAGCCGCAGCGTGGAGCCCTCGTCGACGCCGGCGGGGATGTCGACCATCAGGTTCTTGTCCTCGCGCACCCGGCCGGCACCGCCGCACGTGCCGCAGGGGCTCGGGACGATCTCGCCCAGGCCGCTGCACCGGCGACAGGGCGACGCCGCCACGATCTGTCCGAGGACGGTCTGGCGCACGGTCCGGACCTCGCCGGCACCGCCGCAGTCGGGGCACACCTCGACCAGGGTCCCAGGCTCGGCCCCGGTGGCGCCGCAGTCCTCGCAGGCCACGGCTGTCCGGATCGAGATGTCCTTGTGGCAGCCGGTGACGGTCTCGGCGAACGAGATGACTGCGCTCGTCTCGATGTCCTGGCCACGCGGCGGGCCGGACGGGCCGCGCCCTCCCCCGCCGCCGAACGGGTTGCCCCCGAAGAACGCGTCGAACAGGTCGCCCAGGCCACCTGATCCCGAGCCGAACGGGTCGGAGAAGTTGAAGTCGCCGGTCGAGCCGTACTGGTCGTACTGGGCCCGCTTGTCGGCGTCGCCGAGCACCTCGTAGGCGGCGGCGACCTCCTTGAAGCGCGCTTCTGCGTCGGCGTCGCCCGGGTTGGCGTCCGGGTGGTACTGCCGCGCGAGCCGCCGGTACGACTTCTTGATGTCGTCGGCCGACGCGGACGGTTCGACCTCGAGGACGTCGTAGAGCGACACGTCAGCCCTCGGTCAGCATCCGGTTGAGCCGCTGGCTGACCACCGCGACGGCCGACACCGTCTCGGGGTAGTTCATGCGGGTCGGGCCCAGCACCGCGATGGCACCCGTGTGGTCGGTGCCCTCGCCGTAGGGGGCGACGACGAGCGAGCACTCGGCGAGCGGCTCGACGCCGGTCTCGGAACCGATGGCAACACGCAGGCCGCTGTCGACCAGGTCCTTCAGGAGGGACACCACCACGTACTGCTGCTCCAGGATCCCGAGGACTGCCTCGACGGTCTCCTTGGCGTCGAACGACCCGGCCATGCGGGCGGTGCCGTCGACGAACACCTGGTCACCCTCGTCGTGGAGCGCGGCGCGCACCTCGGCGAGTGCCCGCGCCGCGAGCGCCCCTCCCGGGGCGGCCGCAGCAGGCCCGGCGGCCGGCCGCGGCACGGCGAACTGCTCGTTCACCAGCTGCTGGGCGGCAGGGAGCTCGTCGGCCCCCAGGTCGTCGGCCAGGTCGAGCGAGCGCTTCACGACCGTGCCGTCCGACATCACGGCGACGGCGAGCACGGTGCGCGGCGTCAGGTCCACGAGCTGCACGGCCCGCACCGCGACCGACTCGGCGTGCGCCGAGACGACCATGGCCGCGGTGCCGGTCACGGTGGACAGCAGGTGGCTGGTCTCGCGGAGCCGCTGCTCGATCTCGCCGTGGGCGCTGCGGAAGAACTCCCGCACCATGCGCACGTTGGTCGGGCTCATCTCGCCCGGGCCGCCCAGACCGTCGACGAAGAACCGGTAGGCCTTCTCGGTGGGGATCCGCCCGGCACTCGTATGGGGCTGGACCAGGTAGCCGTCCTTCTCGAGGACGGTCATGTCGTTGCGGACGGTGGCCGAGGAGACGCCGACGTCCGACCGTTCGGCAACGGCGGAGGATCCCACGGGCTGCGCAGTCTCGATGTACTGCTGGACCACAGCTCTGAGGATGGTGGACTTTCGGTCGTCGAGCATGGCTGGCACTCAGTGTACGCGAGTGCCAACGACGGTCCCGTGCAGGCGGGCCCCGCCAGACTGCCGGCTCAGTCGTCGAGACGGAGCGCCGAGATGAACGCGTCGGACGGCACCTCGACGCGGCCCAGGTTCTTCATCCGCTTCTTGCCCTCCTTCTGCTTCTCGAGGAGCTTGCGCTTCCGGGAGATGTCACCGCCGTAGAGCTTGGCGGTCACGTCCTTGCGGTACGCCTTCACGGTCTGGCGGGCGATGATCTTGGCGCCGATGGCGGCCTGGATCGGGACGTCGAACTGCTGGCGCGGGATGATCTCGCGCAGCTTCTCGCACATCTTCTTGCCGTAGTCGTAGGCCTTGTCGCGATGCACGATGGCGCAGAACGCGTCGACCTGCTCCGCGTTGAGCAGGATGTCGACCCGCACCAGGTCCGACCGGTCGTAGCCGTCGGGCTCGTAGTCGAGCGACGCATACCCCTGCGTCCGCGACTTCATCTGGTCGAAGAAGTCGATGACGACCTCGCCGAGCGGCAGCCGGTAGTGCAGCTCCACCCGCTCGGGCGACAGGTACTCCATCCGCGCCATCTCGCCGCGGCGCGACTGGCACAGCTCCATGAGCGTGCCGACGTACTCCGACGGCGTGATGATCGAGCACTTCAGGTACGGCTCACTGAGCCGCTCGATGCTGACGGCGGGCGGCAGCTCGGAGGGGTTGTCGATGACGACGTCCTCGCCGGCAGTGGTCCGCACCCGGTACTCCACCGACGGGGCGGTGGCGATGAGCGACAGGTTGAACTCGCGCTCGAGACGTTCCCGGACGATCTCCATGTGGAGCAGTCCCAGGAACCCGCAGCGGAACCCGAACCCCAGGGCGCCAGAGGTCTCTGGCTCGTAGCTGAACGACGAGTCGTTGAGCCGCAGCTTCTCGAGCGCGTCGCGCAGCCCCTCGAACTCGTCGCCGTCGACCGGGTAGAGACCGCAGAACACCATCGGCTTGGGCTCGCGGTAGCCGTCGAGCGGCTCGGCGGCGGGGCGCGAGTGGTCGGTGACGGTCTCGCCGGAGCGGGCCTCGCCCACGTCCTTGATGCCGGCGATGAGGTACCCCACCTCGCCCGGGCCGAGCGCGTCGACCGGGGTGTTGTCGGGGCGACGGACGCCGATCTCGATGGCCTCGTGCACGGCACCGGCCTGCATGAACTTCAGCCGGGCGTTGGAGCGCAGATAGCCGTTGACCACCCGGACCGAGCTGACCACGCCCCGGAACGTGTCGAAGTGCGAGTCGAAGATCAGGCACTGCAGCGGGTCGTCGTCGGAGCCGACGGGCGGCGGGATCTTCTCGATCACCCGGTCCAGCAGCTCCGGCACGCCCACGCCGGTCTTGGCCGAGATGTGGAGGATCTCGTCGGCCGGGATGCCGAGCACGTGCTCGATCTCGGCGGCCCTGGCCTCCGGGTCGGCGGCGGGCAGGTCGATCTTGTTGAGCACCGGCACGATCTCGAGGTTGTTCTCGAGCGCCAGGTAGCAGTTGGCCAGCGTCTGGGCCTCGATGCCCTGCGACGCGTCGACGACCAGGATCACGCCCTCGCACGCGGCGAGCGACCGGGACACCTCGTAGCCGAAGTCCACGTGGCCGGGCGTGTCGATCAGGTTGATGGCGTGGCCCTTGTAGTCGAGGCGCACCGACTGGAGCTTGATCGTGATGCCCCGCTCGCGCTCGAGGTCCATCGTGTCCAGGTACTGGGCGCGCATCTCGCGGGGGTCGACGGCGCCGCACAGCTCCAGCAGACGGTCGGCGAGCGTGGACTTGCCGTGGTCGATGTGGGCGATGATCGAGACGTTGCGGATGGTGGAGATGTCGGTCACGGTGGCCACAGTCTGCCCGCCCCGGACGGCCCGGGCAGCATCGGTCCGGGGGCCAGTTCACGGGCCGACGAGGTGCCCGGCGTCACCGCCTGCAGCCAGAAAGTGACGGGAGGGGCGTCGGACCGCTATCTTTTCCCGGTCCCTCCCACGAAGGTCGGGGGCGACGAGATCGACGACGAGGTACCTGCCGAACATGGCCAACATCAAGAGCCAGATGAAGCGCAACCGCCAGAACGAGAAGGCGCGCGAGCGCAATAAGGCGGTCCGCTCCGAGGTCAAGACCCGGGTGAAGCAGGCCGAGACGTCTGCCGCCGAGGGCGCCGAGAATGCAGCCGAGGCACACCGCCTGGCCGTGAAGAAGATCGACAAGGCCGTCAAGAAGGGCGTCCTGCACAAGAACACTGCCGCCCGCCGCAAGTCCCGGCTGGCCAAGCGCCTCGCCGCCGCGTCGGCCGAGTGACACCGGCCGGTACGACCGGCCACCAGATCTGACCGACCGCCGGGCCCAGGCCCGGCGGTTGCGCGTCCGGAGTCGACCTACCGCCGACCCGCAGGAGCACGTCCGCGGCTGCGCCGGGCCGAGCCCGCCAGGGCTGCGAGCCGGGCCACGAGCGTCTCCATGACCGACTGCCCGGACTGCTCGGTCTTTCCGCGCAGGGCCAGGTCGGCGGTGGCGAGCAGCTGCATCGCCCGCACCAGCTTGTCGTGGCCGAGCTGCTCGGACTGGGCGAGCGCCTTCTTGGCCGGGAACGACGACCCCTTCATGCCCAGGTGGGCCGCGGCGGTCTTCTCGTCACGGATGCCGCTGCCGTCGAGGCGGACCATGCGCTCGAAGTGGGTGACGACCGAGCTCATCACCTGGAGCGGGTGGCGCTCGCCGCCGATCAGCATCCGGCGGACCTTGTCGACCGCACCGGCCACGTCGCCCTTGTCGATCGCGTCGGTCAGCTCCCACGGCGGCACCGAGCCGGCCACGCCCAGGAACGGCTCGAGGTCCTCGGGCGAGACGGTCTGTGAGCCGTAGGTCGCCTCGAGCACGGCCAGGATCCCGCCGAGCCGGTTGACGTCGTCGCCGAGCTGGTCGAAGAGCTCCTGCCGGGCCCGCGACGAGAGCTTCACCGGCGACTCGGCCAGCTGTTCCTCGATCCATGCGCCCCGGGCCTTGCCGCTCGGCATGCCGGCGTCGTGCACCTGGCCGCCGGCGGCGGTGACGGCGTCGGTGAGGCGCTTGGCCACCGGGTAGGACTTGGCGTTGGGCGACACCGGCTTGTCCCAGACCAGCACGAGGGTCGCCGTGTCGGACGGGTCGGACAGGTAGTCCACGACGACCTGCAGGTCGTCCGCGCTGAACCGGCCGCAGTTGCGGGCCAGCACGAGCCGGTCGCCGAACATCGACACCGTGAGGGCCGCAGCGACGACCGCGCCCAGTTCGAAGTCGTCGCCGCCGAACTCGTCGGTGTGCTCGGCGCGCTCTGCGCCGTCCAGCAGGCGGTGGACCAGCTCGCTCGCGGCCTCGGCCAGGAGGATCTCGTCGCCGCCCTTGACGACGTGGATCGGGACCGCCGGATCCGCCTGCATCAGTCCGCCCCGTCCTGCCGGTCGTCGGCGCCGTGGGCCCGGACCTGCGCGGCGACGTCGACCGTGCGGCGGGCGACCGCCACGTCGTCGACGACCACCATCTGGGCGCCCGCGGCGACCGCGGCGGTGAGCGCCGCGACCAGCTCCGGCAGGTGGTCCCCGTCGCGGCCGGCCGGGTCGAGCACCTCGACCGCGTCGTCGACGGGGCCCTCGAGCACCGGGAGGATGGTGGCGGCGGCGACCTGCCGCAGCAACGAGATGTCCGGCCCCTCGGTCAGGAGCGGGTCCACCAGTACCGGGTCCAGGACCACGGCGTCGGCCCCGCCGGCCTCGTGCCGGGCGGCGAGTGCGGCGGCCTCGGCCGGGTCGGCGACGGCGATCCGTCCGAGCACGGCGACGCGCTCCGACAGGTCGACGAAGTGCCCGGGTCCCAGCTCTCGGATCACGGGCCCACCGTACACGGGGCTCCTGACACGGCCGTCCGGCCGGGGCCGTCCCGGGCGGCCGGCGCCGAGACGACGAGCCCGCCCACCTGCAGGGAGCGTCCGGACAGGGGCGTGAACCCTGCCGGGGCCGCGTCCGCGGCCACCACGACCTGTCGGACACGCACCGAGGCGGCGACGTCGCGGGCGGTCGCGGCGCCCGTCCGGCCGGGTCGGGCAACGAGCACGTCGGCCCGGTGCACGTCGGCCCGGGTGAGCGCGTCGAGCAGACGGTCGGTGCGGCCGGTCGCCCCGCTGACGTCGAGCACCCGGCCGCCACACTCCCCAGCGACCAGCACCGCACCGGGCGCGACCTCGTGCCGGCCGGGCCCGTAGGTCACCGGCCAGAGCGCGAGCACCGCACCGGCCGCTGCGGCCCCGGCGGCCACGAGCCGCAGGACGGTCCGTGGTCCGGGAAGCTGCAGCACCAGGACCGCCGCGGCAAGGCCCGCAGCGAGCACGAGCAGCCTCGACAGGTCGAGCAGCGGAAGCGGCACTGCGGCTGCTACCGCCGCGACCTTGCCCACCCAACCGACCAGCAACGACACCGGCCACATCAGCACCTGCGCGACGTCGGGGCGCAACAGCCCGGCGAACGGGCCGAGCGTGAGCCCGAGGACCATCACCAGACCGGCGGCCGGCACGGCCAGCAGGTTGGCCAGCACGCCGGCGGCGGGGACGCCCCCGGCCAGCGGCACGAGCACCGGCGCCGTGGCGAGCTGCGCGGCGAGCGACACTGCGGCCGCGGCGGCGACCGGCCGGGGACCTGGCAGTCGCGCGGCGAGCGGCCTCGAGAGGAGCACGAGCCCGGCGGTCGCGGCGACCGACAGGCGGAACCCCACCGACCGCACCAGCAGCGGGTCCACCAGGAGCAGCACGACCACCGCGACCGCGGCGGCGCGACCCGCACGGACCCGGCGGCCGAGCGCGACGGCCAGCACCACCACCCCGGCCATCGCTGCAGCCCGGAGCACCGACGCCTCGGCCCTGGCGACGAGCACGAACAGGGCGAGCGCCACGGCGGCGCCGGCCGCGCGCCAGCGGAACGGGAGCCGGCCCAGCACCGGCGAGCAGGCCAGCAGCACGAACGCCACGTTCTGGCCCGAGACGGCCAGCAGGTGTGCCAGTCCCGACGCCCGGAACTGGTGACGCAGGAGCGGCGGCTGGCCGCGGTCGTCGCCCACCACCAGTCCCAGGTACAGGGGCCGCTGGTCCTCGGGCAGGGCGTAGGCACCCGCAGCGATCCGTCGACGGACCGCACCCGCCACGACGTTCCACCACGCCGGCGGTGGGCCGGGCCGGGTGGAGCGGACCGACAGCCGGCCCGCCAGGTGCTGCGACTGCTGCCAGCCGGGGTCCACGCCACGCAACGGCGACGGCCGGCCGACCACCTCGAGGCGGTCCCCGGCGAGCAGGCCGGTCAGGCCCGCTGCCGGCAGCTGCGCGCGGTACCGGCGGGCTCCGACCTCCAGCACGGCGACGGTGCCGCCGGGCACCGGTTCCGGGTCCGACCGGAGGGTGGCGAGTCCCTGCACCGTGGCGGGCAGCGGCGCCGAGAGCGCCTCGACGGCCGAGTGGGCGCGCCACGTTGCGGCGAGTGCCAGCGCCAGCGCGACCAGCACCACCGTCCACCACGGGAGCGGCCCGGCCGGCACACCTGCCCGGCGCACCGGGCGCCGGGCCACGGCCGTCCCCGCTGCAGCCGCAGCCAGCAGCACGACCGGGAACGGCACACCTGCGGCGAGCCGGGCCCCGAGCGCGACGGCGAGCGCCACGGCGACGACCGACCACTCCGTCACGCGACGGCACCGCCCATCAGACGACCCCGCCCATCAGCCGACCGTGACCCGGGCACGGAGCTGCTCGAGCTTGGCGTCGCCGATCCCGCGCACGTCGAGCAGGTCCTCGACGCTGCGGAACGGGCCCGACGAGGTGCGATGCTCCACGATGGCCGCGGCAGTGGAGGGCCCCACCCCGGGAAGACCTTCGAGCTCGGCCGCCGTCGCCGTGTTCAGGTCGACCGTGCCCACCACCTTGTCGTCACCGCTGCCGCCCCCGGTGCCGCCGGGACCTCCCGCAGATCCGCCCCCACCCTCGGCCAGCACCGGAGCGGGCTGTCCGGCCACGGGCACCGCCACCCGCTCCCCGTCGCGCAGCACGGCGGCCAGGTTGAGGCGGTCCGGGTCGGCGTCGGTCCGCAGCCCGCCCGCAGCGGCGAGCGCGTCGGCCACCCGGGACCCGCCGGGCACCGTGACCACACCGGGGCGCACCACCGCCCCGGCGACGTGGACCACGAGCGGGCCGGCAGGGACGGTCGACGAGGACGCCACCGGCAGCGCGGCGGCACCGCCGTCGCCAGGACCGGAACCCGGACCGCCCTGGCCGCCTGCGGCCGCTACCGGGCCCGAGGCTGCAGTCATCGGCAGCTGCTGGTCGACCGGGCCCGACCGGCGGAACCACACGACGCCCACGACTGCGGCGACGAGCACGGCTGCGGCGACCAACGCCACG
>CAJANQ010000198.1 GCA_903941145.1 uncultured Actinomycetes bacterium | reverse complement strand
CCGCCGCGCCGCCGACCTGCGTCGCGACCCCCGCTGTGCGCTGCACTCTGCGCCCGACCTGCCGACCATGCCCCAGGGCGACGCCCGGCTCGACTGTGTGGCCGTGGAGCTCGGCGAGGACCACGCCCGGGCAGTGTTCCGGCGGCTGGCCGACTCCGACGGGGTGCAGCAGGACGGTGAGCCGCTCGACGGCGACCTGTTCGCGCTGCGGATCCGCTCGGTGTCATTCGTGCAGGTGGCCGGCGAGCACCTCGACGTCACCACCTGGTCGCCCGGTGGCGGCGTGCAGGTCCTGACCGTCGGCTGACCCGCTACTTGCGGTGACGGGCCATGTGGACGTGGGCCTTGGCCGCGCCCCATGCGATGCCCGGACCGGTGAGCGACTCGTCCACGTCGGCAAAGGCGGCCGGCGCCAGTGCGTAGACGTCGTCCGGGTCGGCGCGCTCGTCAAACTCGTCGCGCCGCACGTGCGGGACGCCGAGCAGGGCCAGGACCTGGGTCGGGAACCGTGCGGCGTCGCGCAGGAGGCCGAGGGGCGTGCCCCGCTGCTCGTCAAGGTCTCGGGCCAGCAGGTCGCGGAGGTCGGGCACCAACTGGGTACGGCACTCCTCCCCCGCAGCCGCGGCCTGCGTCCGGACGACGTCAGTGACCGGGACGCCGGCGTCGGTGCAGCGGCCCACGACACAGCGGACGACCCAGTCGACCAGCACCTGGTCCACGGCGTCCGCGAGTGCCGCGCCGTATGCGGCGAAGGCCGCGTCGTCCTGGTTCGGGTCGGTGGCCACGTCAGCCGGGGGGCTGGGAACCGTCGGGGTACGGCGCCGAAGTGGTCGGCACCGTCACGGTGTTCGACGGGCCCAGGTTGGTCGGGCCGCCGGGCGTGCCACCGGTGTCGGGAGGGTTGAGCGCCCGGGTGAGGATGGCGGGCACACGGTTGCCGGTGCACGCGAGCACGAGGCGGTCGTCCTCCACCGAGACCGCGGGCGGACACATGAGCAGGTCCGGGTCGTCGACCGGGAGCGGGGTGAATGCCTCACCACCGGCGCTGACCTCGAGGATCCCGTTCGACACCTTCAGCCTGGCGGGCAGCCGGTCCGGTCCGACGAGCACCTTGCCGCCCGTGATCTGCACCGGGGTGCCGAGCACTGCGGCGAGCGACCCGGCCGACAGCTCGAGCCGCACCGACCCTGAGCCGATGGAGTCGATCGTGACCGGGTGCTTCGAGAACTTGTACGAGAGCTGCACGTCGTCGAGCTGGTAGGTGGCCGAATCGACCGTGAAGTACTCGACGTTGACGTCGGTGAGCTCGGCCTTCAGCTGGTCGAGCGGCTTTCCGGCCAGGGTGGGCAGGAGCGCTGGCTTCCACGGTTGCTCGCCGATCGTGACGTCGGCCGACTTGGCCCTGCCGGTCTGGACGATGGCCTTCTCGGCCGCCACCGACGCACCGAACCGGCCGCCGAACTCCAGCAGGACGGCCACAACACCGAGGACGACGACCAGCCGGAACAGCTTGGTGAAGAGCCCGGGGCCCTTGTCGTCCTTCTTGCCCCCCACGAGCGGTGCCTAGCAGCCGATCTCGTCGAGGACGGTCTCCGGCGCGGCCACCATGCCCACATAGAACGGGCCGAACTCGGCGTAGACGGCGGACGCCTCGTCGAAGCGCATCTTGTAGACGACCTCTTTGACGTCGTCGGGGTGCTGGCAGAAGAGCGTGACGCCCCACTCGAAGTCGTCGAGGCCGGTCGACCCGGTGATGACCTGGACCACCCGGCCGGCGAACTTGCGGCCCGACGCGCCGTGCTCGTGCATGAGGCGCTTGCGGTCGTCGTAGTCGAGCGTGAACCAGTTGGCGCCGTCGTTGCGGCGCTTGGACATCGGGTAGAAGCAGAACGCCGGCTTGCCCTCGGGCGGGAGCTCAGGGTGGAGCCGGGCCTTGGCCATCTCTTCCGGAAGGCCCTGGGCGTACTCGCTGAGCTCGGTGAGCGACACATACGAGTCGACCAGGTCGAGGCCGGCCGCCACGAGCGAGGTCTGCAGCCGCCGCAGGTTCCACTGGTCCTCGCCGAGGGCCATGACGGCAAGGTCGCACTTGTGGCCGAGCATCGCTGCGGTGACGACCTGCACGCCGTTGGCGGCAGCGTCCTTGAGGGCGACGACCACGTCGTCACGGTCGGTGAGCGGGCCGGCCTGGAAGAACAGGTGGACCACACTGAGGCCCACGGTGGGCACGGAGGGTTCGGTCATGGCCCGAGCGTACCTACGATCTCCGCGACGGCTTGGTAGGCCGGGATCTTCGAGCGGGGCTCGCGCTCCGTGGCCCCCGACGGCAGGAGCGAGTTGCCCTCCGGGAAGTGCACCTGGGCGGTGCCGAGCGGCAGCCGGGCCAGGTGGACGTGGCCGTGCATCTCGCCGGACTCCGACCGCAGCAGCACCGGGTCGCCGTCGTCCACGCCCAGCCGGGCCGCGTCGGAGGGGTCCAGGTACACGGCGTCGCGGGGTGCGCCGGTGAGCGGGTCGGTGGCCGACCACACGATCGAGTTGAACTGCTTGCCCCGGCGGGTGGTCACCAGGAACTTCCCCTCGGGCACCGTGCGGGCGGGCAGGTCGAGCGGGGTGAACCGACCGCGGCCGGTCGGCGTGGGGAACACCCCGTCGCGGCACAGGTGGCGGCCCCCGTACTGCACGGCGTCGCCGGTGCGCCCGAGCGTCTCGATGCCGGCGTAGTCCGGGACGACCCGGGCGATCTCGGTGCGGAGCGCCTGGTTGTCGGCCCAGCGGAACGCGGCCGAGCGGTCGGGTCGGACGCGGGTGGCCAGGTCGCCGTAGAGCCGCCACTCGCTCTTTGCCTCGCCGACCTGCCGGGG
>CAJANQ010000197.1 GCA_903941145.1 uncultured Actinomycetes bacterium | reverse complement strand
GGCGCCGCAGCTCGACGCCGCGGTCGAGTCCGCCGAGTCCGCCCGGGCTCAGGCCGAGGACGCGCAGACTGCTGCCGAGGTGGCTGCCACCGACGCCGAGGCGGAGCACTCGGCCTGGTCGGCCCGCGCCGAGGCGCTCGCCCAGGCGCTCGACGCCGCCCGCGAGGCCGCCGGTGTCGCCCGGCTCACCTCGCTCGACGGAGTGCTCGGCACCCTGCTCGACCTCGTCGACGTGGACAGCGGCTGGGAGCAGGCCTTCGAGGCCGCAGTGTCCGACGCCCTCGGTGCGGTGGTCGTGGCCGACGTGGCCGCCGGCCGTCGTGCCCTCGCTGCGCTTGCCGAGGGTGACCACCGTGGTGCCGTGCTGGCGCTCGACGCGGCCCGGGGCCCCGCCCCCGGACCTCCGTCGGCGGGCGAGTCGCTCCGTGGCCACGTGCGCCCGGCACCGTCGGCACCCACCGGACTGTCCGGCCTGCTCGACGCACTCGTGGGCTCGGCGGTCGTCGTGGACGGCGGCTGGGAGCGGGCGGTGGACGTCGCGATGTCCAACCCCGGCGCCGTGGTCGTCACCCGTGGCGGCGACCGGTTCGGTGCGAGCGGCTGGCGCATCGGAGCGGCCTCGTCCGGCGCCACCGGCGCGGCCCTCGAGGAGGCCCAGGCCCGGGTCGTCGACACCGTCGCCGCCCGTGAGTCGGCCCGTGCCGCAGTCACTGCGGCCCGTGTGGCCGTGGCCGATGCCCGACGCGCCGAGCAGGAGGCTGTCAAGGCCCGTGACGCGGCCGCCAGCCGGGTCCGGTCGCTCACCGAGACGCTGGCCCGGGCCACGTCCGACCGTGACGAGGCCCACAGCGAGCACGAGTCGACCGTCGGCCACCTGGCCGAGCTGGTGGAGCGCCACGGCCGGGAGCAGGAGCGAGTCGCCGAGCTCGAGGGCCGCCTGCCGGCGCTCGAGGCGGCCGAGGCAGACCTGACCGAGCAGGCCCGCCGCATGGCCGAGGCCCGCTCGGCCCTCGAGGAGGCCGCGACGAGCGTCAGCGCCCGCCGGGCCGAGCTGGCCGTCCGCATGGCCACCACCGACGAGGCCCGCCGGTTCGTGACCGAGCGACTCGAACAGATTGGGGAGCGGCTGGCCCGTCAGGTCGCCGACCGCGACGCGGCGACCGACCGCCGTCAGTTCCTGGAGGCCAAGGTCGACGCCACCGAGCGGCTCCTCGCCTTCGTCGAGGCCCGCCGTGGTGTCGTCGAGTCGCACGTGACCGACCTGCAGGAAGAGCGCCGCCGGCAGTCCGAGGCGGCCCGTTCGGTGACCAGCCGCCTCGAGGTGATCCGCAACGAGCGCCGCGGTGGCGAGACCCAGCTGGGCGAGCTCCGGCTCAAGCTGCAGCAGGCCGAGGTCGCCGACGCCGAGACCCAGGTCCGCGTCGAAGGTGTCGCCGAGACGATCCGCACCGAGCTCGACGTCGACCCCGAGACGGCCGTTGCCGCCGAGTGCCCGCCGCTCCCCGAGGGGACGACGGCGCCGGCCCGCCTGCGGGAGCTCGAGCGCGAGCTGCGCCTCATGGGTCCCATCAACCCGCTCGCCCTCCAGGAGTTCGAGGAGCTCCAGGAACGCCACCAGTTCTACGAGACCCAGCTCGAGGACATCCGGACGACCCGCAAGGACCTCAACAAGGTCATCCGGGCCGTGGACGAGGAGATCGTCAAGGTCTTCACCGCCGCCTATGCGGACGTCAGCGAGAACTTCGTGTCGCTCTTCGAGACGCTGTTCCCGGGCGGCCAGGGCCAGATCCGGCTCACCGACCCGTCCAACCTGCTCGAGACCGGCATCGAGATCGAGGCCCGGCCGTCGGGCAAGAACGTTCGGAAGCTCTCGCTGCTCTCGGGCGGGGAGCGCTCGCTCACGGCGCTGGCGTACCTGTTCGCCGTGTTCCGCTCCCGGCCGTCGCCCTTCTACGTGATGGACGAGGTCGAGGCCGCGCTCGACGACGTGAACCTGCACCGGTTCCTGGACCTGATCGCCGAGTTCCGAGACACGGCCCAGCTGCTGATCGTGAGCCACCAGAAGCGCACGATGGAGGCCGCCGACGTCCTCTACGGGGTCACCATGGAGCCGGGCGGCTCCACCAAGGTGGTCTCCGAGAAGGCGTCCGCCGTCCTCGACTGACGCCGCCGGCAGCCCCGCTCAGGGGAGTCGGCTGAACCAGCGGAGCGACAGCGCCGCGGCCACCAGCAGGACCACCAGCGAGAGCCCGACGTAGCGGAACGCCACGTCCTTCTGCTCCTTCTGGAAGCCGATCGTGGAGCCCAGCCGCTCGTAGACGTTCTTCAGGTCCTTGGCCGACTCGGCCGTGTAGGCCTTGCCGCCCGTGTCCTTGGCCAGCCCGGCGAGCTCGTCGACGTTGACCGGCACCTTGGTGACCTGACCGACGCCGTCGCCGTCCTCGTCCACCGTGATCTGCCCGTCGGCCGTGCCGTAGGCGATGGTGGAGACGGGGATCTTGGCCTTGCGGGCGATCGGGACCGAGTCCTCGGTGGGAAGGCCCACGGTCGTCTCGCCGTCAGAGATCAGCACGATGGCCGCGGCCGGCGTCTTGCCGCCGGTGCCCCGGGCCTGGTCCTGGGCGACCTCGACCGAGAGCTTCACGGCGTCGCCGATGGCAGTGGCCTTGTCGAGCTTGAGGCGTCGGATCGCCGACTTCACCTGGGCGTGGTCCTGCGTGGGGTTGACCACCAGTCGGGCGGTACCGGCAAAGCTCACCAGACCGATGTTGAGCCGGGGCGGGAGCTGGTCCACAAAGTCCTGGGCTGCGGCCTGGGCCGCCTTGAGCCGGGTGGGCCGCACGTCGTCGGCCGCCATCGAGAGCGAGGTGTCGATGGCGAGCATGACCGTCGCCCGCTCCTTGGGCACCCTGACGTCCATCACCGGCTGTGCGAACGAGGCGACCAGCACGGCGAGCGCGCCGGCAAAGAGTCCGGCCACCACGTGACGGCGCCAGCCGGGCCGCTTGGGGGCGACCTTGTCCAGCAGCTCGAGGTTGGAGAACCGCACCGTGTACTTGGGCTTGGTCCACTGCATCGCCACGTAGACGGCAACCAGGCCGAGCACGGCGAGCAGCAGCCACAGTCGGGCTGGCTCGAGGAAGTAGCGGGTCATCGGAGGGGCCTCCCGGCACTCGCAAGCTCGGCGCGTCGGCGCCGCTGAGACACGTGGCGGGCCAGGTCCATGAGCCAGTCGCCGTCGGTGCGGAGCACCAGGTGGTCGGCGCCGGCGCCACGGAGGGCGTCCGCGATCATCTGCTGCTGGGCCCTGGCCGCGGCGGCGTACCGCTCGCGGAGCCGGGCGTCGTCGGTGTTGACCTCTCGGGTCGCCCCGGTGGCCGGGTCGACCAGGTGGAGCGTGCCGACCGGCGGCAGCTCGAGCTCCCGGGGGTCGACCACCTGCACGCACAGCACCGCGTGACGGAGCGACAGCACGCCCAGGTCGGTGCGCCACGTGTCCGGGTCGCCCAGGAAGTCCGAGATGACCACCACCAGCCCGCGTCGCTTGGCGACCGCGCCGGTGCGGCGGAGGGCCTCGCCCAGCGCCGCGGCGCCAGCGCCGTCCTCGCGCGGGGTGCGGATGGTGCGGTCGAGGATCCCCAGCAGGTGCTTGCGCCCCTGGCGGGGAGGGACGGTCGAGATCTCGCTGCCCCGCACGACGACCGCGCCGACGCGGTTGCCGCCCCTGGCCGACAGGAGACCGACTCCGGCAGCAGCCGCCACCACCAGGTCGCGCTTCTCGCAGTTGGCGGTGCCGAAGTCCAGACGGGGGGAGCGGTCGACGACCATCCACGCCTCCATCTCCCGCTCGGCGATGGTCTGGCGGATGTACGGCGACTGCATGCGGGCCGAGACGTTCCAGTCGATGCGGCGCACGTCGTCGCCGGCCTCGTAGGCCCGGGTCTCGCCGGGCTCGGTGCCCTGTCCGGGGACCAGGCCCATGAAGTCGCCGTGGAGCATGCCGTCGAGCTTGCGCGTCACGTCCAGCGTCAGGCGACGCAGGATCTCTTCGGCGGGGCGGTCACCGACCAGGCCCAGCGTGGAGGAGAGGCTCGAGGGGGCGTCGGCCACCGGGTCAGCTCCAGGCCACGGCGTCGGTGGCCGCGCCGTAGTAGGCGTCCTGCGTGGGGCTCACCCGCGGCGCCGGCACGGTGGCCAGCACACGGGCGAGCACCTGCTCGACGTCGACGTCCTGGGCCAGCGCCTCGTAGGAGAGGAGCAGGCGGTGGCGCATGACCTCGGGGGCCACGTCGAAGACGTCCTGGGGCGTGAGGTAGCTGCGGCCGCGGAGCAGGGCGAGGGCCCGGCCGGCGCGGACCAGGCCGATCGAGGCACGGGGGCTGGCGCCGAGCTCGATGTAGTTGCGCAGCTCGGGCAGGCCGAAGTTCTCGGGGGTCCGGGTGCACAGCACCAGGTTCACGGCGTACTCGAGCACGCTGCGGTCCACGTAGACGCGGTCCGTCGCGGCCTGGAGCTCCTTGACCTGGTCGAGCTCGAGCACCTGCTCGGCCACCGGCGCCGCCGTGCCCATGCGCTGGACGATCTCAACCTCTTCGGCCGGGGTGGGGTAGCCCAGCACGACCTTCATGAGGAACCGGTCCCGCTGTGCCTCGGGGAGCGGGTACACGCCCTCGGACTCGATGGGGTTCTGGGTGGCCATCACCAGGAACGGCGTGGGCACGTCGTGGGTGATGCCGCCGATGGTGACGTGGCCCTCGGCCATGACCTCGAGCATCGCCGACTGCACCTTGGCAGGGGCACGGTTGATCTCGTCCGCCAGCAGGAAGTTGGCGAACACCGGGCCGAGCTCGACGTCGAACTGCTCGGTCGACGTCCGGTAGATCCGGGTGCCGACCACGTCGGCGGGGAGCAGGTCGGGGGTGAACTGGATGCGGGCGAACGTGCCGCCGACGGCGGTGGCCAGCGTCTCGGCGGAGAGCGTCTTGGCCAGGCCGGGCACGGACTCGAGCAGGCAGTGTCCGCCGGCGAGCATGCAGGCGAGCATCCGCTCGATCGCACGGTCCTGGCCGACGATGACCTTCTTCACCTCGAACAGCAGCCGCTCGAGCTGGGCGGCCTCCGGCGGGGGCGGCGGTGCGGCGGTGGCCGTGCCCACGGGTGCGCCCGTGGAGGTCGGCGGCTGCATCGGCTGGTTCATGGGCTCGGTCATCGGAGGGGTGTGCTCCTGTGGGTCGGACCGGACGGTGCTGCCCGGTCGCTCGTTCTCAGGGAAAGGTACGGCCCTCGCAGCAGTTCCGCGGTCACCCCGGCCAGCAATCTGGCCGATCGCTCAGCGACAGGGGCGCAGTAGGGTCCCCGCCCATGGGAACCCTCGTCGTCGTCCTGTCCGCCGTCGCACTCCTCTCCGTGGTGGTGGGGTTCGTGGTGGTCCGCCGCCGACCCCGTGGCGAGGTGCTCGAGCCGCCGGTCACCGAGCGCCGTGACTCGCTCAAGGGGGCCAAGAGCCCGACCATGCTGCGCGACGGCCAGGCGCCGTCCACCGAGGACGAGCTCACCGCGCCCGAGGTCGAGGTCGAGGAGGTGCTGCCCGGCGTCCTGCCCCGTGAGGTGCTGATCGTCGGACCGGAGGTCAGCGAGGAGGAGCAGCTCACCGACGAGGAGCTCGAACGGCTCGCGATGGGCGAGGAGGAGCTCGACACGGGCGGCGCCGCCACCGAGACCCTGGAGCGGCCCACCTTCAAGGGGCGTCTCGGCCGGGCCCGGTCCGCGTTCTCCGGCTACGTCGGCTCGATCCTCTCGCGGTCTGCCGTCGACCAGGCCACCTGGGACGAGCTCGAGGAGGCGCTCATCCTCGCCGACGTCGGCGTCGGGCCGACCCAGGAGCTGCTCGACTCCGTGCGCGCCACGGTCAAGGCGCAGGGCATCACGACCTCCGAGGAGCTCGTCGAGGCCGTCAAGGACGAGATGAAGTCCCGCCTGGCCGGCCCGGTCGACCTGGCCCGGGCCGAGCAGGGCCCCACCGTCTGGCTGTTCGTCGGCGTGAACGGCGTCGGCAAGACCACGACCATCGGCAAGCTCGGCCGCCGTCTGGCCGACGAGGGCACCAGCGTCGTCATGGCAGCAGGGGACACGTTCCGTGCCGCTGCGGCCGAGCAGCTCGGCACCTGGGCCGAGCGCTCCGGCGCCCAGCTGGTCCGCGGCGCCGAGGGCGGCGACCCGTCCTCGGTCGTGTTCGACGCCATCAGCGCAGCCTCGGCACGGGGCGCCGACGTGGTCCTGGCCGACACCGCCGGCCGGCTCCACACGCGCACCAACCTCATGGAGGAGCTCAAGAAGGTGCGCCGTGTCGCGGACAAGGCCGACGGCACGGTGACCGAGGTGCTGCTGGTGCTCGACGCAACCACGGGCCAGAACGGTCTCCAGCAGGCCCGCCAGTTCACCGACGCCACCGACCTGACCGGCGTCGTGCTCACCAAGCTCGACGGCTCGGCCAAGGGGGGCATCGTGTTCGCCATCCGCTCGGAGCTGGGCATCCCCGTCAAGCTGGTCGGCCTGGGCGAGACCGCCGGCGACCTGGTCGACTTCGACGCGGACGAGTTCGTCGACGCGCTCTTCGCCCGCGACGCCGACTGAACGGCCCGGCGATGGCGGACCCGGTCACCTCGCCGCTGCGCTGCGACCTCTCGCAGTACTCGCTCCTCGACGCGGCCGGGACCCTGCGGTCCGTGCCGGCCCGATGGGGCGACCTGACCGACGGGGTCGACGAGCTGCACGGGGGTGTGGTGGTCGCGCTCGGCGAGATCGGCGAGGCGCTGGCCCGCGCCGGTGGGACCGGTGGCGACCTGAGGTCGCTGGTGGACGTCCCGCACCGCCGCCTGGCCGACCTGGTCCGTGAGCACGGCGAGCAGGTCCCGCTCCTCGACGCGGTGGACCCTGCCGAGCCAGTGGCCGACGCGCTCGTGGTGTGCGAAGAGCTCCTGTCCGCCGCGGCGCGGCTCGTGGCGGCCGACCACGTGGCGCCGGCCACCGGCACGCTCGTCGCCGTGAACGCGTCGGGCGGCGGTGTGCCCAAGACGGCGCTCGACCGCGCCCAGGTGGGTCCCGGTGGGCTGGAGGGCGACCGCCAACGGGCCCGCCAGCACCACGGACGGCCGTCCCAGGCCCTCTCGTTCTGGTCGGCCGACGTCATCGACGTGCTCGAGGCGGAGGGGCACCCGGTGGCGCCGGGCGCGGCAGGGGAGAACCTCACGCTGTCGGGCGTGGAGTGGTCCTCGCTCCGGCCCGGGGTGCGACTCGTCGTCGGTGACGATGTGTCAGTGGGTGTGGTGGCGGAGCTCACGTGGTGGGCCGAGCCGTGCCGGACCATCGCCCGGTGCTTCGCCGACCAGAAGTACTCGCGCATCGACCACGGCCACCACCCGGGCTGGAGCCGGGCGTACGCGGCCGTCCTGCGCGGTGGCGAGGTCCGGCCGGGCGACCCGGTCCGCGTCCTGCCCTGAGCTACTTGGTCGAGTTCTCCGCGGCCTTGCGGAGCAGCCGCACGAACGTCTCGGTGTCCTGCGCCCCGGAGACCAGGAACTGCCGGTCGAGCACGAACGCCGGCACGCCGCCGACCCCCAGGTCCTGGGCCATGGCCTCGTCGGCCCGGACGTCGTCGGCGAACTCGTCGCCGGCCAGCATCGTGAGCGCCGCCTCCTCGTCCATCCCGACGTCGGCGGCCAGCGCGGCCAGCACCGCGTGGTCGGACAGCGTCGCGCCCTCGGTGAAGTAGGCGCGGAACAGGCGCCGGAGCATCGTGTCCTGGGCGTGGGGACCGTCGGTCGCCGCCCAGGCGGTCAGCCGGTGGGCGTCGAACGTGTTGACGCGCTGGGCCAGGTCGAACCGGTAGTCCAGCCCCTCTG
>CAJANQ010000196.1 GCA_903941145.1 uncultured Actinomycetes bacterium | reverse complement strand
GGCTGGACCTCGTCGGTGCCGATCACTGCGGTCGGCACGATGGGCGAGTTGGTGCGCAGCGCCAGCCGGGCCACACCCGTGTGGCCCCGGTGCAGACGGCCGTCACGGGTGCGGGTGCCCTCCGGGTAGATGCCGAAGAGCTCGCCGCGCTCGAGCACGCCGGCTGCCGCGTCGAGTGCCGCCTTGGACGCCGAGCCGCCCGAGCGGTCGATCGGGATCATGCCCATGGCCGGGAACAGGTACTTGGTCTTCCAGTCGTCGAGGTACTCGGCCTTGCCGACGTAGGTGATGCGACGGGGCAGCACGAGCGGCACGAAGAACGAGTCGATCGCTGCGACGTGGTTGGGGGCGATGATGGCGCCGCCCGACTCCGGCACGTGCTCGAGGCCCTCGGTCGAGATCTTCCAGAGCAGGTGGAAGGCAGGGCCGAGCACGGCGCGAGCAACGGACTGGATCTGGCCTGCGTCACGTCCCACGCTGCTCACCCCCTCGAGCCCTGCGTCATGTCCGGCGGGAGCCTACCCGCCTGCCGGCACGCCGGGTGGAGGGGTCCCGAGCGGCCGGGAGGTGTCGACCCCCAGGAGCGCTGCGGCCTCGGACACACCGAGCCCCTTGGCGGCCGCCGCGTCCACGAGCGCCACGGCCTCGTGCGTCGCCAGGTCCTCGTCGAGCGCGGCGCGCACCGGGTCGAGCCCGCCGCTGCCGGTCCCCGCGGCGGTCCACGCGGCGAGGCGCTCGGAAGCCTCGGGCATGAGCGTGTCGTCCCACTCCCAGCTGTCGCGGTAGTGGTGGCGGACGCACGCCAGCCGGATGGCACGGGGGTCCCAGGTCTGGGCCAGGTCCGACACGAAGACCAGGTTGCCGAGCGACTTGGACATCTTCTCGCCGTCCATGCGGACCATGGCCTGGTGCATCCAGTGCCGCACGAGGGGCTCGCCGGTGGCGGCGTGGGACTGGGCGGCCTCGCACTCGTGGTGCGGGAAGATCAGGTCGGCGCCGCCGCCGTGCAGGTCGATGGTCGTGCCCAGCTCGCGCAGGCACAGCGCCGAGCACTCGATGTGCCAGCCGGGTCGGCCGGGACCCCACAGCGAGTCCCACGCCGGCTCGTCGGAGAGTGACGGCTGCCAGAGCACGAAGTCGAGCGGGTCGCGCTTGTTCGGGTCGTCGGGGTTGCCGCCGCGCTCTGCCGCGAACGCCAGCATCTGGTCCCGGGTGTAGCGGCTGATCTCGCCGAACTGCGGGTAGGTGGCGACCTCGAAGTACACCGACCCGCCGGACTCGTAGGCGTTGCCGTTGTCGAGAACCATACCGATGAAGCCGCGGATGTCGGGGATGGCCGACGTGGCGCGGGGCTCGGAGAAGGCGGGGAGCATCTCGAGCCGCACCATGTCGGCGTCGAACCGGGCCAGCTCGCCCGCGGCCAGGTCCAGGTAGTGGACCCCCAGTTCCCGGGCCTTGGGCAGGATGCTGTCGTCGACGTCGGTGACGTTGCGGACGCACCGGGTGTCGTGGCCCAGGTCGCGCAGGCGCCGCTGCAGGACGTCGTAGGTCAGGTACGTCGCCGCGTGGCCCAGGTGGGTCGAGTCGTACGGCGTGATGCCGCACGTGTACATGGTGACGGTGCGCTCGGCCGGCACGAACGGGACGACGTCGTCCTTTGCGGTGTCGTAGAGGCGCACGGGGCCACCGTAGCGGGCCGGTCCGACGGTCCCGCGGTCCCGGACGGGGCCGGTGGGCCTACTCCGAGGGGGTCTCGACCTCGGGCATGCCGGTGAACCGGATGGCGACACGCGTCTTGTACTTCATGTTGACGCTGAGCAGCACGGCCGAGAATGCCTCGATGGGCGCGGCGACCGAGAGCGGGCCGGCATCGATGGCCCGGAGGTCCGGAATGCGCGCCACGATCTCCATCGTGGTGGCCGTGGCCTGGGCGTGGTCCGAGCAGATCAGCACGTCGGACTCGACGGGGTGGCTCAGGTCGCCGAGCTCCTTGGCGGGCACGTGGTGCATGGTGGCCGAGACCAGCGACTTGGGCAGTGCGGCCTGGATGGACGCGGCGACCGAACCGCGCGGCGGGACGAGCGGCTGGAACTCCGGGCCGACCTTGATGAGGGCGTTCGCCATGGAGATCACGACCTTGCCAGCGAGCTCCCTCGAGCACTCCGACACGGTCTCGGCGGCGGCGTCCCACGGTGTGGCCACCACGACGACGTCGGCGTTCGAGGCGTCGTGGTTGTCGCCGGCCTCGAGCGACAGGTTCCGGTCCGGCCACTTGGCCACGATCTTGTCGCGGACCTCGAGGGCCCGGTACTTCGACCGCGAGCCCATGACCACGTCGTAGCCGACGTCGGCCAGTCGGGTCGCAAGACCACTGCCGGCGGGACCAGTTGCACCAAGTACGCCAATTCGCATCCGGAGAGCCTGCCGGGACGGTGCCCGGGACGCAACATGGACGTGACCTCCCCGGGTAGAACCGCCCGGTCCGTCAGCCCCAGTCCGTGAGCGCCGAGGGCAGCGCAGTGCCGGCGCGGCACCACACCCGCTCGACGGCACCACGGGCCAGGTCCCCGGCCATCCCGACCACGAAGTACGGGTCCTCCTGGCTCGGGTAGCACTGCATGACCCGGCGCTGCAGCGCCTCGGTGATCGGGCCCGACACCTCGTGGACCTCGAGGTCCGGCCCAAGTCGCGCGGCCTGCGCCGCGATGCCGTCGGGGTCCAGGTGCCCGGCGTACGGGCGGTCCTCGTAGAAGGCGACCGGCACGGCGTCCGACACCGCGGGGCTCAGCGCTGCGGCGGTCACCGTCAGGTGGTCGACGTGGCCCTCGAGCCCCATCGGCGACAGCACCACGTCGGCGCCGGTGGTCCGCACCTCCTCCAGCACCCGGTCGGCGACCTGGGCCGCGAGCGGGCTCCCGGTCATGTCGTTGGTGCGGTCCAGGAGCGTGTCGTGGTCCACGTCGCCGCGCAGCAGCGCCTCGGCAAAGTCGGCCCGCCGCCAGTGGTAGCCGAACCGCCTCGACGCCCTGGCCTCCTCGGCCCGACGGATGCCCGACGCCAGCCACGCACGGCCCGGGGTCGGCTCGAACCATCGGGTCCAGTTGCTCCGCCCGAACACGACCAGCGACCGCACCTCGCAGTGCGAGAGGGCGCCCGAGGTCAGGCTCGTGACGAGCGACAGCGGCACGTCGTCGTAGTGGGGCGAGAGCACCAGCACCTTGGTCGGCGGAGTCCCCGGTCGCGCAGCCATCAGCCCTCCGGCCGGTCGGTCTCGTCGCGGATCTCGCCGAAGATCTCCTCCACCAGGTCCTCGACGGTCACCAGCCCGACCATCGTCGGTCGTCCACCCGAGGGACGGTGCTCGACCACCGCCAGGTGGCGGCGCACCCGCTGGACGTCGGCCAGGACCTCGTCGAGCGGGGCGTCGTCGGCGACCCGGGAGGCTTCGCGCACCAGGGCGACAGGGAGCGGGTCGTGCTGGCTGGCGGGGTCGAGGCCGATCAGGTCCTTGACGTGCAGGAACCCGGTCACGTCGCCGTCGGGAGCCTGCACAAGGATCCGCGAGTGCCCGGAGCGCAGCATCAGCTGCTCGGCCTCGGCCACGGTGGCGCCGTGCGGCACGACCACCAGCCGGTCCGCCGGCGTCATGACCTCGGCCGCGGTCCTGGCGCCGAACACCATGGCGCCCGACAGCCGCTCGAGCTCCTCGGCGGACAGCTCGCCGCTGGTGTGCGAGGCCTCGAGGATCACGGCCAGCTCCTGGGGCGTGTGGGCCTCGACCAGCTCGTCGGTCGGGTCGACGCCGAGCAGCCGGGTGCCCGCCCGCGCAGTGCCGTAGAGCACCTTCACGGCCGGGCTCACGGCGGTGGCGATGAAGCGGTGGAACGGGGCGAGCGCCGTGACCGTGCGCTCCGGCTCGGCCAGGGCGAACGACTTCGGGATCATCTCCCCCAGCACCATGTGGACCAGCGCCACGAGCGTGAGCGCCACGGCCAGACCGAGACCGGCCGACACGCCCTCCGACAGAGGGGTGAGCCCGAACAGGTGCTCGATGGCCCCGCCGACCACCGGCTCGACCAGCCAGCCGAGCAGCAGCGACATGACGGTGATGCCGAGCTGGCTCGCCGCGAGCTGCAGGTTGAGGGTGCGCATGCCGGCGAGCGCCGCCTTGGCCCCGAACCGGCCCTCGGCGGCCATCGCCTCGACCCGGACCTTTCGGGCCGCGAGGAGCGCGAACTCGACGGCGACGAAGAACCCGTTGGCCGCGACGAGCAGCAGCCCGACGAGGACCCCCCGCAGGACGCTCACGAGCTGCCCCCCTGGTTCCCTGCGGGCGGCGGGACCACCCGCACCCGGTCGATCCGGTGGCGGTCGAGCCGGGACACGGAGAGCATCCAGCCGTCGTACTCCACGACGTCGCCGAGGGTCGCCAGGCGGCCCAGCCGGTCGAGCACGAACCCGGCCAGCGTCTCGTACTCGCCGTCGGGCAGCGCCAGTCCCCCGCTCTGCTCCTCCACCTCGTCGAGGTGCAGCTGGCCCGAAAGGACCGTTGCGCCGGCGAGGTCCTTGCCGGGCCGGGCGGCAGGCGCGTCGTACTCGTCGTCGATCTCGCCGACGATCTCCTCGACCAGGTCCTCGACCGTGATGATCCCGGCCGTGCCGCCGTACTCGTCGAGCACCACGGCGAACTGTCCGGCCTCGGCGGTCAGCTGCTCGAAGAGCTCGGGGAGCCGCTTCGACTCCGGGATGAAGGCGACCTCTCGGACCAGCGTCGAGAGCGGGGTGTTCCGGCGGGAGGACGGGTCGACGGTGAGGACGTCCTTGGCGTGCACCACTCCGACGACGTCGTCGATGTCACGGCGGCACACCGGGAACCTGGAGTAGCCGGTGGCGGCAGCGACGTCGATCAGGTCGCCCACGGTGCCGTCCTCGGGCAGCCAGCGCACGGCAGTGCGCGGGGTGAGCGCCTCCTCGGCCCGCTTCCCTTCGAAGCGGAACGTGCGGTGGAGCAGCTCGGCGTCCTCGGGATCGAGCAGCTCCTCGAGCGCGGCGTCGGTCGACGACCGCACGAGGTGCTGCAGCTCCTCCCGGTTCCGGGTCCCGACGATCTCCTCGGTCGGCTCCATCCCGAACGCCCGCACCACCCGGTCGGCGACCCGGTTGCAGGCCCGCACCACCGGTCCGACGACCACGGTGAACCACCTGATCGGCCCCGCCAGCCGCAGCGTGGACGGCATCGGGCTCGCGACGGCGACGGACTTGGGCACGAGCTCGCCGACCACCATCTGCACGGCCGTGGTGAGGACCAGCGCGGTGAACACCGACCAGCCCACGGCGCGGGTGCCGGAGAACCAGTTGCCGAAGAGCGGCTCGAACAGCGGGGCCACGACCGGTGCGGCCAGGACACCCAGTCCGAGCGAGCAGACCGTGATCCCGAACTGAGCGCCCGAGAGGTGCAGGTTGAGGCGCTCGAGCACCCACGCCGCGGTGGCGGCACCCCGCACGCCCTGCTCCGCGGCGAGGCCCACCTTGGTGCGGTCGACGGCCACGAGGGCG
>CAJANQ010000195.1 GCA_903941145.1 uncultured Actinomycetes bacterium | reverse complement strand
GCACGATGCTGTTGCGGTGGAACCGGTTCTCGCCGTCGGCCCAGCGGACGACGGCCACGTTCCCGTGGCGCTCGATCTCGATCATGGCGCAAGTATGCGCTCCGGCGGCATGGGTCACCGCCACCCGACCCAGCGTTCCGCCACGCCCGGCCGCCGTCAGACCCACCGGTACGCTCTGCGCGATGTCCGACCACCGACCGACGGAGCCCCTCGAGGACCTGCACCGGCTGGTCGGTCTCCCCCGGCCCCGCTACACCCGGGCCGACGTCGAGCGCCTGACCGGCGTGCCCGACGCGCAGGCCACCGGCTGGTGGCGGGCCATGGGGTTCCCGAACGCCGGCGAGGACGAGGTCGTGTTCTCCGCCGCCGACGTGCTGCTGGTGCGCCAGCTGGCCGAGCGGCTGCGAGAGGGGCTGTTCGACGAGGAGCACGTACTCCGGCTGGCGCGGGTCATGGGTGCCTCGTTCTCCCGCGTGGCCGGCGCCCAGGTCGAGACGCTCGCCGAGATGGTCGACCGCGTCGGGTTCGACGACGACCCCGGGGCGGACCGGCTGCAGCGGATCGTCGGCCAGGACGAGGCGTGGGACCTCTCGGTGCTGGTCGACTCCGTGCTCTACGTGTGGCGCCGCCACCTGCTCGCTGCCCTGGCCGGCGCCGCCACCACCGACGGTGCCACCACCGAGCAGGCCGTCGGGTTCGTCGACATCGTGCAGTTCACCGCACTGTCGGACCAGCTCGAGGACGACGAGCTGGGCCGGGTCGTCGACGAGTTCGAGACCGCCGCCACCGACTGCGTCGCCACGCACGGCGGCCAGGTCGTCAAGTTCATCGGTGACGAGGTCCTGTTCACCGCCCCGACGCTCGACGTCGGCGTCGACATCGCGCTCGACCTGGTCGACAGGGACCCGGACGCCCCAGAGGTGCGGTGCGGCCTGGCGTTCGGCCCGACCGTCGGCCTGGGCGGCGACGTGTTCGGCCCCACGGTCAACCTGGCGGCGCGACTCACGTCGGTGGCCCGACCCAGCCGCGTACTGCTCCCCCACGACCTGTCCGAGCAGCTCGAGGGCCGCGACGAGCTGGTGGTCAAGCGGGTCGGCCGGAAGTACGACCTGAAGGGCATCGGGTCGACCCGGGTCGCCACAGTCACCCGGGGCGAACCGCTCGACGCCTGAGTCAGGTCCCGGCCTCCCGGGCCTCGGGGATCAGCAGCACCGACGCGACCAGGAAGCAGACACCGCCGACCGACGTGCCGAGCGCATCGAGCTTCGGGGCGGCCAGGTCGCCGGTGGCCGGCAGCACGAACGCGCCCAGCGCAGAGAGGCCGAACGCCACGGACCCGGCCAGGTTGAACACCGCGACCCACCACGCCGTGTCGTCGGCCCGGAACCTTCGCCCCACCGCCGCCGCTGCGACCATCGCGATGCCGCTCGACACCAAGAAGCACACGGACCCGACGGCGTCGGGCACCCAGACCCGCACGTTCTGCTGCCGCACCGTCCAGTTCTGGGCCAGCGCCATGGTCGTGGTCACGTTGAACGCCAGCGTGCCGACCAGCTGCACCCCGTCCGCCCACCAGTCCGACGAGTGCGGCTGCCACCACGTGCGCTCCGGCCGCCGGCCGTCGACCCCGCGGCCGTGGCCGCCGTCGACCACGTCCAGGAACGACAGCGCCGCGGCGGTCGTGAAGAACACCGCGCCGACCACGTAGACCATCGAGTCGCTCCGCGGGCCGAGCCACGACACCACCGCCGGCACGGGCCCGAGGGCGAAGCACAGCGACCCCACCGAGAACAGCGACGCGATCCACCAGGTGCGGGCCGTGACGGGTGCTGCGGCATGACGGTGGCGGGGCACGCCGGTCAGTCTGCCGGGACGGAGCCCGACCCCGCCCAACCGGGGGCGACCTACGATTCCGTCATGACCGAACCGCAGGCCACCGAGTCCACCCGTCAGCGCATCGCCGAGGCCACCGCCGACTTCCCGTTCGGCGACCGCCAGGACTTCGAGGACGCCACTCGCGGGTTCGTCGCGCGGGCCGCCGAGCGTCAGGTGACCGACGAGGACGGCCGGGTGGTCTGGGACCTCGACGCCTATGCGTTCCTGGCCGACGAGGCGCCCGACACCGTCAACCCGAGCCTGTGGCGACAGGGCCAGCTGCTCGTCGAGGACGGACTCTTCGAGGTCGTGCCCGGCATCTACCAGCTGCGCGGCTTCGACCTGGCCGTGATGACGGTCGTCGAGGGCGACACCGGCGTGATCGTGATCGACCCGCTCATCTCGAGGGAGACCGCCGCAGCGGCGTTCGCGCTCTACACCGAGCACCGCGGCGAGCGGCCCGTGCTCGGCATGATCTACACCCACAGCCACATCGACCACTTCGGCGGGGTGAAGGGCATCATCTCGACCGAGGACGCCGAGTCCGGGCGCACCCAGGTCATCGCCCCGGCCGGGTTCATGGAGGCCGCCGTCTCCGAGAACGTGTTCGCGGGCACCGCCATGGCCCGTCGGGCCGGCTACATGTACGGCGCCGCGCTGCCCAAGGGCCCCACCGGCCAGATCGGCGCCGGCCTGGGCCAGACCACCTCGACCGGCAATCCGTCGCTCATCGCCCCGACGGTGGACGTCACCCGCACGGGCCAGGAGCTCACGGTCGACGGCGTGCGCATCGTCTTCCAGGTCACGCCGGGCACCGAGGCGCCGGCCGAGATGAACTTCTTTTTCCCGGACCACCGGGCGCTGTGCATGGCCGAGAACACGTCGCACACGCTGCACAACATCCTCACGATCCGCGGCGCCCAGGTCCGTGACGCCCACGCGTGGGCCCACTACCTGACCGAGACCATCGAGCTGTTCGGGGCCGACACCGACGTGGTGTTTGCGTCGCACCACTGGCCGACGTGGGACCACGACCGTGCAATCGAGTTCATCGCCATGCAGCGCGACATGTACCTGTACCTGCACGACCAGACGCTCCGGATGATGAACCAGGGCTACACCGGTGCCGAGATCGCCGAGATGATCGAGACGCCGCCGGCCCTCACCGAGAACTGGCACACCCACGGCTACTACGGGTCGGTCAGCCACAACGTGAAGGCGATCTACCAGCGGTACATGGGCTGGTACGACGCCAACCCGGCCAACCTCTGGGCGCACCCGCCCGTCGCGGCGGCCGAGCGCTACGTCGAGGCGATGGGCGGCGCCGACGCCGCGGTGGCCGTGGCGCAGCGGGCGTTCGACCAGGGCGACTACCGATGGACGATGGAGGTCTGCAAGCACGTCGTCTTTGCCGACGAGACCCACGAGGGTGCCCGCACACTCCTGGCCGACACCATGGAGCAGGTCGGGTTCGGCGCCGAGAACGGCACGTGGCGCAACGCGTTCCTGGCCGGCGCCTACGAGCTGCGCAACGGCGTGTT
>CAJANQ010000194.1 GCA_903941145.1 uncultured Actinomycetes bacterium | reverse complement strand
GGTCGTGCTCGACGACGTCGTCGTGGTCGAGGTCACCGTCGTGGAGGTCGTGGAGACGGACGGCGGCGAGTTGTCGGCCGAGAGCGTGCCGACGAGGGCGACGAGGACGAGCAGCGCAACGACCAGCGCCGCCACCGCACGCCGTCCGGCGCGCCGGGGACCGGGCGGGAATCCGTCGCCCGGCCAGGGACGGCCGGTCGCGCCGCCGACCGTCGCCGCGGACAGCACCTCGTTCCTGAGCCGCTCGGGGGCCACCAGCAGGGTCGTCGCGCCGGCCACGCCGCCCAGCAGCAGCGCGGGCACCGCCTTACGGCGACGGTCGCAGACCTCGCACTTGTCGACGTGCCGCGCCACCCGCTTGCGCCACAGCACGGAGAACGTCCCGTCCCAGGCCCGCAAGAGCTGGTCCAGGTCGCCGCAGTCGCCGCGACCCTGGCGAGCCACCAGCAGCGCGCCGATCGACCGCTCGAGGCGCTCCTTCATGCGGAAGCTGGCCTGGTAGGCGGCGTCGGGGCCGACCCCGAGCGCATCGGCCAGGTCGGCGCCGTCCAGCCCCAGCAGCTGCAGCTGCAGCACTGCCCGGTCGCCGTCGTCGAGACCGGCGGCGGAGTCGCCCAGCACCTGGGCCAGCTCCGACGCCTCGGCGCCCGCCGACGCAAGGTCGTCGTCGGTGGCGAGGGGGCCGCTCATGTCCTCGACCTCGGCGACCGGGACGGCCCGGGACCGTCGTGCTGAACGGCGGTAGACGTTCCGACGGGCGATCGCCAGCAGCCACACACGGAGCCGGGACGGGTCTCGCAGCTGGCCGAGACGCTCGGCCGCCGTGAGGAACACGTCGCTCGTGGCGTCGGCCGCGTCGTCACGGTTGCCCAGCATGTGGGCACACATCGTGAAGACCTGCGACGAGTAACGGTCGTAGATGGCGCCGAACGCCTCGCGGTCGCCGGCGAGCGCTGCGCCGACCAGGTCGGCGTCGTCGAGAGCAAGCACCATGTCGTCGCAGTCCTTCCTGCAGAGAGTCTGTCAGCACCGGGCCCGGGGCGCGCCGCACCCCGGACCGGCGGACGGTCCGGGGTGACGACGGTGCGGCAGGTGGCCGGCATCTGGCTCAGGCCGTCCGGCGGCGGCGGACCACCACGACCCCGGCGACACCGAGGGCCATCGCCAGGAGCACCGCACCCGCAGCACCGACCATGGCCACCGTCGAAAGGAACGACCGTCCGGAGCGCTTGGCAGGCGCTGCTGGTGCAGCGGTCTCGTCGGTCACCTGCTCGTCGACGACCACCGAGGCGCCCTCGACCTCAGCTGCAGGGGCCGCTGCCGGGTCGTCGACGAGGGCGGGGTTGGTCGTGGCAGCGCCAGGTCCGGTGACGCCGCTGGTGGGCGCCGAGCTCGACGGCGTGCGGGACGTGGTCCCCGAGGTCGTGCCGCGGGAGCCCGACGCACGGGTGCCAGCGGCCGGGGGTGCCGGCGTCCCGGGCGAGGCCGGGGCCGGGGCCGGGGGAGCAGCCGCAGCAGGCAGCGTGGTCGTCGGCACCGGGTCCGGCAGGGGAAACACCGGCACGGGTCGGGGACGGATCGTGGTCGGCACGAGCGGCGGCATCGTGGGGAACGGCAGCGGCCGGATCGGCACGGTGACCCCGGGGAGCCTCGGGAGCGTCGGCACGGTCGGCACGGTCGGCACGGTGATCCGGGGGATGGTCGGGGCGGGGAAGGGAAAGGCCCCGGCCGAGCTGGCCATGGGACCGGCGGCGAGCAGGGCGGCGCCACCGACGACGGCCAGACCGGCGAGGCTGGCGGCGGCCCGGCGGCGGAGGCCGAGGCGGCGGGTGGACTGGTTCGAGGTGGTGGCCTGGAACTTCATGGTGCAGGTACTCCCTGTTCGTGCGGGCGCCGGTTGCGCTCGCTCAGGGGTCCAGAGCACCCAGGAACAGGTTCCTTGCACTTTTTGCGAAAGTTGTCGGAAACGTTCTGCCGGGCAGTTCCCGCCCGGCTGGCCGACGGGTCAGGTCACGTTGATCGTGAACTCACCGCTGCGGTGGATCGTGCACTTGCCGCGCAGGACGCCACGCTTGGTGAACTTCATCGAGACCGTCTCGCCCGGTCCCACGAAGAACACGCCGACCTCGGCGCCCACCGTGTCCTGGTTGCGGATGCGGATCGTCTCGCCCACCTTCACGTCGAGGTGCTGCGGCACGATGTCGAACGGCCGGCCCGCCGCGATCCGGGAGGCCGTGCCGGCAGGGATGAAGTAGTCGTAGTTGGCGGGCTTGCCGGACTCCCGCCACTCCACCCCGGCGCGCCGGTCGGCGCAGCCGGTGAGCGCAGACAGCAGCGCAACGAGGACCAGCCCTACCAACAGGACGACGGACCGACGACCGGTCACGACGCTGCCGGCAGGGCGGGTCATCAGACGCCCTTGACCGTGGCGGTGACCTTCTTGGTCCCGGCCGTCTCGAAGGTCAGTGTCACGTCGAAGGTGTCGCCAGCCTTCAGGTCCTTCTTCACGTCCATCAGCATCACGTGGAAGCCGCCGGGCTTGAGCTGGACGATCTCGCCGGCCGGGACGTCGATCTGTTGGACCTGCTGCATCGACATGGAACCCGAGCCGCCCATCGAGCCACCCATGTCGTCAGCACCTTCCATCTCGGTGGTCGACATGTCGCCCATGACGGTCTCGTGCAGCTGCGCCTCGCCGGCCACGTCGGCGGGGACGGCGACCTTGGTGAGCGCGTCGGCCTCGGCGCCTCCGGAGATGGTCATGTAGACCGCGCCGCTGTCCATGACCTGGCGGGCCCAGACGCCGGAGACCTTGAGCTCCTTGGAGCCCGCCTCGGTCGTCGACGACGACGAGTCGTCAGAGGAGCTGCACGCCGGGGCGAACAGCGCTGCTGCGGCCACGACGGCGACCAGGGTGAGGAGCGACTTCTTGAGGGACAGCTGCATGACGGGAATCTCCCTTACTTTCTACTGGGAACTTGCGGACTTCTGGCGGGCGAACAGGGTCGCGAGGTCGGAGCCCATGGACTCGGCGCCGACCCCGAACGGCCACTGCAGGACGACCTTGCCGCGGTCGTCGACCACGTAGAGGTCGCCCGAGTGCGCCACCTCGGGCGTCCCGTCGGCCTTGGGCTTGACCGAGTACGAGGCGCCGAACGCACCGGCGACGGCCGCGAGGTCAGCGGGGTCGGACGCTCGGAGGGCCGCACCGTTCTTGGGGAAGAACGTGTCGACGTACTCGGTCAGCCGCTCCGGGAGGTCCTGGTCGGGGTCGATCGTCATCATTGCCACGTCGACCTTGCCCCGCTGGTCGGCCGGGAGGGTCCTGATGGCCCGCTTCAGGTCCGACATCGTGGTCGGACAGACGTCGGGGCAGGACGTGTAGCCGAAGTACACGAGTCGGTAGCCACCCTTCGTGGCGGCGGCCGGCAGGGTCCCGCTGCCGTCGGCGAGCGGGAGCACCACCTTGGACACGTCGGGCACCGGCTCGCGGGTGTACCCCGACAGCTCGGTCGCAGCCTGGTCCTTCCCACAGGCCGCGAGCGGCAGCAGCACGACGGCCAGCAGGGTGGTGCCGAGGACGGCGAGGCAGCGCTGGAGGGCTCGCCGGTCCTGTCGTCGTCGGGGGGTCACAACGCCTAGGTCGTTACGAGTGTCCATGAAGTTCCCTGTCGGTCGGGGGCCGGGCCTGTCGGGGGTGGGGGGCCGGAAGGTGCGAGGATGCTGGCGGATGGTACGACGACTCCCGCCTCTCGTCCGGTCGTTGGCCGCAGGTCTGCTGATCTGCTTCGCGCTGCCCCCGTGGGGCTGGTGGCCGCTGGCGCCCATCGGCATCGCCCTCTGGCTCGCCGAGCTGGGCGGCCGGTCGACCAGCCGACGCTTTGCCGTGGGCTACATGGTGGCGGTCGGCTGGTTCGCCCCCTCCACGCTGTGGATGTGGAAGTTGACGGCTCCGGGCTACGTCATCTCGGTCACGGTGTTCTGGGGCCTCATGCTCGGCACGGTCTCGGTGGCCTGTCCCCGTGACCGGCGCCGGCTGCTGGTCCTGCCGGCGCTGATCGTGGTCTTCGAGTGGTTCCACTGGCATGCGCCGTTCGGGGGCGTGCCGCTCAGCGTCCTCGCCCTGACCCAGGGCCGCGGGCCGCTCCTGCCGACCGCCCGTCTCGGTGGCGCGCTCCTGGTGGGCGGCCTCGTCGCCGTCCTTGGAGTGGCGGTCTACCTGGCCGCGTGGGAGCGGCGCTGGAAGGAGTCGGCCGCGGTGGTCGCGGGCGTGGCAGTCCTTGCACTCGGCGGCATGGTGGTCCCGCTCGGCGCGCCGGTCGGGACCGAGCGGGTTGCTGCGATCCAGGGAGGGGGGCCGCAAGGGACCCGGTTCTCCCAGGGCGATGCGGCCGCAGCCTTCAACCGCTCGATGGAGGCCACCCGGAAGGTGCAACCACCGGTCGACCTGGTCGTGTGGCCCGAGGACACGATCAACATCGACAGCACGTTCGAGCTGAACGCCTGGCGGGCCGACATCGAGCGGGAGGCCGTCCGTCTGAACGCGCCGATCCTGGTCGGCGTCGTCGAAGCCGTCGGCGCCGACCAGTTCGCGAACTACGCGCTCATCGTCAACCCGGACGGCACGCTGGGCGACCGGTACGACAAGAACCGGCGCGTGCCGTTCGGCGAGTACGTGCCGTTCCGGAACCTGCTCGAGCCGATCGCGGGCAACACGCTGCCCGCCCGTGACCAGGTGCCCGGCAAGGGCGGCGCCACGGTCGAGAGCCCCGCCGGGCCGCTCGCCGTCGCCATCAGCTGGGAGATCTTCTTCGGACGCCGCGTCCGTGAGGGGGTGCGGGGCGGGGGCCAGATCGTGGTCAACCCCACCAACGGCTCGTCCTACTGGCTCACCCAGGTCCAGACGCAGCAGCTGGCAACCTCGGCGCTGCGGGCGGTCGAGAGCGGGCGCTGGCTCGTCCAGGCCGCGCCGACCGGGTTCACCGCCGTGATCGGTCCCGACGGACGCATCCGTCAGCGCACGAAGATCTCCGAGCAGGCCGTGCTCTATGCCGACGTGCCGCGACTCTCGGCCACGACGCCCGCCCAGGCCTTCGGCGACCTGCCGGCACTTCTCCTGGCGCTCGGCACCCTGGCCGGCGTCGCAGTGTTCACCGTTCGGCGGCGACCGTCAGCAGCCGACGACACCTCGGCCCACGACACCGCCCAGGACGAGGACGCCGGGTCCGCCGCCACCCCGGCCGACGACGCGGCCGAGCAGGTCACACCTCCAGCAGGAGCGTGACTGGTCCGTCGTTGACCAGCGACACGGCCATGTCGGTGCGGAACCGGCCGGTGCCCACCGTGGCCCCCAGCTCTCGGAGCCGGTCGACCACGACGTCCACGAGCGGCTCGGCCACCTCGGGCGGCGCGGCGCCGACGAACGACGGCCGCCGGCCCTTCCGGGTGTCGCCGTAGAGCGTGAACTGGCTCACCACGAGCACCTCGGCGGGCGCACCGGTCCCCAGTCGGTCGGCGAGCGACAGGTTCATGGCCCCCGCGTCGTCCTCGAACACCCGCAGGTTCCAGATCTTGTCGGCCAGCTTGAGCGCCGCGGCCGGGTCGTCGGCCGTTCCGACGCCGACCAGGACGCACAGCCCGTGCCCGATCTGGCCGGTGAGCTCCTCACCGGTTCGCACTCCGTCGGCGTCGACGGCCCGAACGACCACCGACGCCTGCTCCACCCGCTGCACAAGACCACGCATCGTGGTCATCCTCGCACTCCCGGGGCCCTCGTTTTGACCCTCCGTGAACCCCGGGAGGATGCTGGTACGTCATGCAGTCCGGCGAACTCTCCCCCCGACCCGGCGCGCCCCGGCGGCGCCCCGGGCCCGACGATCCTCTTCGGATCGCGTACCTGACCTACCGCGGCAAGCCGCACGTGGGTGGCCAGGGGGTCTACACGCGCCATCTGAGCAAGGCGCTCGTCGACCTGGGCCACCACGTCGAGGTGCTCTCGGGCCAGCCGTACCCGATCGTGGACGAGCGGGTGCCGCTCATCGAACTGCCCAGCCTGGACATCTACAACGACTACTTCCCCATGCGCATGCCTGCGTTCTGGGAGCTGAAGGACCGCTGGGACTGGGCCGAGGTCACCGCCTTCTCGACCGGCACCTTCCCCGAGCCGCTGGCGTTCTCGCTCCGAGCCTGGGACCACCTGCGCCAGCGCCAGGGCGACTTCGACCTGGTCCAGGACAACCAGTGCCTGGGCTACGGCCTGCTCCTGATGGAGAAGATGGGCCTGCCCGTGCTGGGCACGATCCACCACCCCATCACCGTCGACCGCCGGCTCGAGATGGAGCACGCCGAGTCCCGTGGCCAGCGCTGGTCGAAGGCCCGCTGGTACGCCTTCACCAAGATGCAGACCCGCGTGGCCACCCGCCTCCGCCGGGTCATCACGGTGTCGCGGTCGTCCTACAACGACATCTGCAAGGACCACCAGGTGTCGCCCGAGCGGCTGCACATCGTGCCGGTCGGCGTCGACCCGGACCTGTTCAAGCCGATGCCCGGCGTCGTCCGGAAGCCCAACCAGATCATCTCGACCGCGTCCTCGGACGTGGCGATGAAGGGCCAGCGCTACCTGCTCGAGGCGCTCGCCAAGCTGCGCACCGAGTTCCCCGACCTGAAGCTGGTCATGGTGGGCCGCCTCAAGGAAGGGTCCGCTGCGCAGCGCACCATCGAGGAGCTCGACCTCTCGGGCTCCGTAGAGTTCGTCTCCGGTGTGTCCGACGAGCGCATCGTGGAGCTCTACAACGAGTCGGCCTGCGCCGTCGTCCCCTCGCTCTACGAGGGTTTCTCGCTCCCGGCCATCGAGGCCATGAGCACCACCTGCCCGCTGGTCGCCACGAGCGGCGGCGCCATCCCCGAGGTGGCCGGTCCCGACGGCGAGACCTGCTTCATGGTCGAGCCCGGCGACAGCGACTCGCTGGCCAACGGCATCCGCCGGGCGCTCGAGGATCCCGAGGCGGCGCAGAAGATCGGCATCGCCGGCCGGGAGCGGGTCATCAACCGCTGGAGCTGGCGGCACACCGCGGTGCGGACGGTCGAGCACTACCGCGCACTGCTGGACGAGACCTACGGAACCCCTGGAGCACGCTGATGCTGACCGTGGACTATGACGAGCTCGGGCTCACCCCCGGCGACCTGGTGCTGGACCTCGGCGCCGGCGCCGGCCGCCACTCCTACGAGTGCTTCCGTCGAGGCGCCCGTGTGGTGTCGCTCGACTACGACTTCGACGAGCTGCCCGAGGTGGGCAAGCTCTTCTGGGCGATGAAGGAGGCCGGCGAGGCACCCGCCGACGGCCTCGGCGCCTGCATCAACGGCGACGCCCTGCGCCTGCCGTTCCCCGACAACACGTTCGACCGGGTCATCTGCTCCGAGGTCTTCGAGCACATCCCCGACGACCGTGGCGCCATGGCCGAGCTGACCCGCATCCTCCGCCCTGGCGGCGTGCTGGCCGCGACCGTGCCGGCCTGGTTCCCCGAGAAGATCTGCTGGGCGCTCTCCGCCGAGTACCACGCACCGCTGTCCCAGGGCGGCCACGTGCGCGTGTACACCGAGAACGAGCTCCGGGCCCGCCTGTCCGAGGCCGGCCTCGAGCCGGGCAACAGCCACCGGGCCCACGCGCTGCACTCGCCGTACTGGTGGCTGAAGTGCGTGGTCGGCCCGACCAACAACCACAACGCCCTGGTGCAGGCCTACCACCGCCTGCTCGTCTGGGACATCGCCAAGGCCCCGTTCGTCACCCGCACCACCGAGCGAGTGCTCAACCCGGTGCTGGGCAAGAGCGTCGTGGTGTACGCCCGCAAGCCGGGGAGCGGGCGTACACCCACGGCACAGGACGCAGTCGCCGACGTCGTCGACCAGCCGGTCGCGTCGGAGAACGGCACCACGGTCCATGCCTGACGCCGTCCCCTCGCCCGCTGACGGCCACCACCTGGTGGACCTCGACGGTCTGGTGACCGCCGCGCAGCTCGTGGCGACGGTGGACGCGGTCGAGGAGTGGCAGCTCCCCAACGGCATGGTGCCGTGGATCCCGGGCGGCCACGCCGACACCTGGAACCACACCGAGGCGCTCATGGCCCTCATGCTCGGCGGGCGGCGCGCGCAGGCCGAGCAGGGGTTCGACTGGCTGCAGTCCCTCCAGCGCGAGGACGGCGCCTGGCACCAGTACTACCTGGAGGACTCCGTCGAGCAGGACAAGTTGGACGCCAACTGCTGCGCCTACGTGGCCGCCGGCGTCTGGTTCCACTGGCTCACCTACCGCGACCGTGGCGCCCTCGAGGCCATGTGGCCCATGGTGCAGAAGGCCATCGACTTCGTGCTCCGGCTCCAGACGCCGCGTGGTGAGATCATCTGGGCCCGGCACGCCGACGGCACGCCGTGGAGCTTTGCGCTCCTGACCGGGTCGTCGTCGATCTGCCACAGCCTCCGGTGCGCGGTCGCGATCGCCGACGAGCTGGGCCACGAGCGTCCCGACTGGGAGCTCGCCGCCACCCGGCTGGCCCGCGTCATCCGCAACCACCCGGACGCCTTCGCCCCCAAGCACCGCTGGGCCATGGACTGGTACTACCCGGTGCTGTGCGGCGTGATCGTGGGCGAGACCGGCCGCGAGCGGCTGGCCCACCGGCTCGAGGCGTTCACCATCGAGGACTGGGGCATCCGGTGCGTGTCGGACCGTCCATGGGTCACCGCGGCCGAGACCTGCGAGTGCGCCATGGCCCACCTGGCCGTCGGCGAGGAGGACACGGCCCGCCAGCTGTTCGGCTGGGCCCAGAAGCTCCGCGAGGACAACGACCGCTACTGGACCGGCATCGTGCTGCCCGAAGAGGTGCACTTCCCCGGCGGTGAGCAGTCGACCTACACCGCTGCGGCGATCGTGCTGGCAGCCGACGCGCTCGGCGGGACCTCTGCCACCTCGGGCCTGTTCAGCCGCCACGACGAGCTGCCGGCCCTGCTCGACGACCCGCCCCGGGACGCCGACGCCATCGAACCGTCCTGACGCGGCAGACTCATCCCGTGCGCCGACAGCTCATGACCCGGATAGTGGCCCTGTGCCTGGCGCTCGCGATGCTGCTCGGCGTGGTCGTCTCTGTGGCCGCACAGGCCGGGGCACAGACCTCTGCTGAGGGTGACACCACCACCACGTCGCTCGTGATCGACAACCGCGAGCTCGGCAACATCATCCAGAAGCCCAACGCCGGCAAGCCGGCCGAGGACCCCGGTGACCCGGGCGGTTGGCTGCAGATCTCGCTGTTCTTCCTGATCTGCGGCGTGATCGTGCTGCTGGTGCTGGGCGTCGCCCGGCGCTCCAAGGTCCTCCGTGAGCGCCGCAAGGCCGCCGGGCTGGACCCGGTCGACGTGGCCAAGCGCACCGGTGAGGGCGTCCGCCACGAGCCGGACCACCCGCCGACCCCCGTCGACTGGTCCTGAAACTGAACGTCAGGCCGGGGCGGTGCAGCGCAGTACGCGCAGGGAACCGACCGCCGCCACCTCGGTGAACCGGCCACTCTCGAGCGCCGGGAGGTAGATCCGCTCGTACGGCGGACGTCCACCGTCGGCAGGGTCGGGGAACACGTCGTGGATCGCCAGGTAGCCGCCGACGGCCACCTTCGGCGTCCAGCACTCGTAGTCCACCGTGGCCGGCTCCTCGCCGTGGCCCCCGTCGATGAACACGAAGGCGCACGGCGTGGTCCACACCGACGACACCGTCGGAGAGTCGCCCACCATCGCGACCACGAACGGCTCCAGGCCGGCGTGGAAGACCGTGCGGCGGAACCACGGGAGCGTGTCCATGCGACCGACGTCGTGGTCGACCAGGTCCGGCTCGTGCCACTCCCAGCCCGGCTGGTTCTCCTCGGAACCCCGGTGGTGGTCGATGGCCACGAGCACCGAGTCGACCTCTCGCGCCGCGGCGCCCAGGTAGACGCTCGACTTCCCGCAGTAGGACCCGACCTCGAGCAGCGGCGCACCGGGGAGCGCCCGGCCGGCGGTGACGCCGGCGCGGAACAGGGCCAGGCCCTCGTCGGCGGGCATGAACCCGCGGGCTGCCTCGGCCGCCGCACGGACCTGCGACTCCATCTCGACCTGCGCCAGGCCGTCGTCGCTCATCGTCCCGTACCTGCTCAGATCGGCACGTCGCCGTGCAGCATCTCGAGGTCCTCGTCCGTGGGCTCCTCACCGTGGTGGGTGACCTTGAACAGCCACTTGTCCAGGATGAGGTAGCGGCCGACCCACACGATGCCGAACCCGACCAGCTGGGCGAAGAACACCGCAATGGCCTCGACCAGGCCGGAGACCTTGCCGTGGACCTGCTGCTCCACCAGCCAGGTGAGACCGGTCGCGGCAGACACCCCGAGCATGGCAGCCACCCAGAAGACGACGACCTGGGTGCGGAGGTTGTCCCTGGCCGTCGACTTCCAGACGAAGTACTTGTTGGCGAAGAAGTTCGGGAAGGTCAGGATCGCGGCGCTGGTGATGGACGCGTAGGTGAAGTTGTTCTCGTCGCCCTTGAAGACCGTGGCGGCGAGGATCTGGATCATCACCTGCCCCACCGGCACGAACACGATCGACACGGCCGCGTAGCGCAGCTGCTTACGGCCGTCGTCCGACTTGGCGTGCGAGAGGACCGCACTCGGGGAGAACTTCACCGGGGCATCGTACCGGGGCCCTCCGGGCAGCGGCTGCCCATCCGGGCCCGATCGCGGCGAGACTGCTCCGATGGACCAGACCGCCGTCGACGCGCTCGTCGCCCTCTTGGACCTCGAGCAGCTCGAGGAGGACATCTTCCGTGGCCTCAGCCCCGACGAGGACCGCCAGCGGGTCTTCGGCGGACAGGTCGCGGGCCAGGCGCTGGTGGCCGGAGCCAGGACGGTCTCCGACGAGTACTCGTTGCACTCCCTGCACTCGTACTTCCTGCGACCTGGCGACCCCAACGTGCCGATCCTCTACCTGGTCGACCGGATCCGAGACGGCCGGTCCTTTGCCACCCGACGGGTGAGCGCCGTCCAGCACGGCAAGCCGATCTTCCACCTGTCGGCCAACTTCCAGGTCCCCGAGGAGGGGTTCGACCACCAGTTCGAGATGCCCCCGGGCCTCCCCGACCCCGAGTCGCTCCCCGACTTCCACACACGCATGGAGCCGTTCAAGGAGCAGCTCGCCGCGTTCTACCACCGGCCGAGACCGATCGACCTGCGCTACTGCGAGCTGAGCCCGTGGTTCCGCACCGAGCCGCTGCCGCCGGTCCAGCACGTGTGGATCAAGGCCAACGGCGTGCTGCCCGACGACCCGCTCGTGCACCTGTGCGTCCTGACCTACGCGTCGGACATGTCGGTGCTCGACACGTCGCTACTCCCCCACGGCGAGTCGTTCGCCGCCGGCGAGGTGTTCCTGGCCTCGCTCGACCACGCCATGTGGTTCCACCGACCGTTCCGGGCCGACGAGTGGCTGCTCTACGCGCAGGACTCGCCGACCGCGACGGGCGGCCGGGGCCTGGGCCGGGGCCTCGTCTACGACCAGTCCGGCGCGCTCGTGGCGTCGGTCGTCCAAGAAGGAGTGATCCGCCGTGCGCGCTAGCCGGACCCTTGCCACCGCCCTCGCCCTGTCGGTCGCCGTGCTGGCAGCCGGCTGCTCCTCGGAGAAGGCCGCACCGACGACCACCTCGGCGCCCGACGGCAGCGCCGCCGCCTCGGGCAAGGTGCAGCTCGTCGACACCGGCGCCAAGGTCACCGCCCCCATCGACCTGGTGACCGCGCCCGGCAACAAGGCGGTGCTCGTTGCCCAGCGCGACGGCCAGGTCACGGCGTTCACGGTGGACGGCACGAAGCTGACGGACCCCGTCGACGTGCTCGACCTGACGGAACGGGTCGGCAGTACCGACGCCGAGCGTGGTCTGCTGGGTCTGGCCGTCGGGCCCGACGGGAAGCACCTCTACGCCAGCTACACCCGGGCGGACGACGGCGCCTCGGTGGTGGACGAGTACCGGCTCGGCGGCACGGCCACCGCGCCGACCG
>CAJANQ010000193.1 GCA_903941145.1 uncultured Actinomycetes bacterium | reverse complement strand
GCTGCGCCTGCAGTGCTCTACGCAGAGGACCACGAGGGCGACGAGAGCAACGCGCTGCCCGTGCCGGGCGCGGGCTGGGGCCCGGCGCCGCCGGTCGGCACCACGACGACCGGCACGATCCGGCCGGCGCCGCGGGCGACCGAGAAGTCGGAAGGTGTCGGCGCCACGATGGGCCCGTCCACCCCGGTCGTCGCGCTCGACCGTGGCAGCCGGCTCGGAGTGGCCAAGGACGAGCCTGCTGAGTCCGCCCCGGCCCAACCGCCCGGCTGGTACGCCGACCCCGAGGACCCGGCTCGGCAGCGGTTCTGGGACGGCGCCGGCTGGACCGAGCACCGCGGCTGACGGTCGTCGGAGCACACCGCTGTAGCCTCCGGCGCTATGGAGATCGGCGTCTCACTCCCCACCATGGCCCCCGGCTACACGCGGGCCACCACCATCGACTGGGCCCGGGGCATCGACGCCGGTCCGTTCTCGAGCATCTCGGCGGGGGAGCGGATCACGTTCCGCAACCAGGAGATGCTGGTCATGAACGCGGCAGCTGCGGCGCTCACCGAGCGGGCCCGCATCTTCGTGAACCTGGTCGTCCTGCCGTACCACGCCCCTGCGGTGGCGGCGAAGGAGATCGCCACGCTCGACGTGCTCAGCGGTGGCCGGGTGACCTTGGGTGTCGGCATCGGCGGCCGTGAGCACGACTACGTCGCTGCCGGCTACCCGTTCGAGCGTCGTCACGCCCGGCTCGACGAGGGTGTCGCAGAGCTGCGTCGCATCTGGGCTGGTGGCGAGCCGTTCGAGGGTGGCGACCCGGTCGGCCCGACCTGCGTGCAGGCCGGCGGCCCCCCGATCCTGGCCGGGGCGATGGGCCCCAAGGCGCTCGCCCGTGCCGCCAAGTGGGCCGACGGCATCTCCGGGTTCTCGATCGACGCCGACGGGGCCGGGATGGCCGCCGCGGTGAGCGCCGCCACCCAGGCCTGGGAGGCCGAGGGCCGCGACACCGCACCCCGCAACATCTCTGGGTGTTTCACCGTGCTGGGCACCGCCGACCCGCAGGCCGACCTGCAGAACTTCACGTACGACTACCTGGAGATCTTCGGCAAGGGCATCGCCCGGGCCATGGCCGACGCCGCGCCGGTCTGGAACCCCGAGCGGCTGCACCAGGTCCTCGACGACGCCGAGGCCGCCGGGGTCGACGAGTTCATCCTGGTGCCCGGCACCACCGACCCGGCCTGCCTCTCGGCGTTCGCCGACGTGGTCGCCGCCCGCTCCTAGCGCCCCGCCGGTAGGGTTTCCCCGCACGGGCAGGGGGTTCTGCCCGGTACAGCTCCAGTGGAGGAACCATGCGCCGCAGCCGTGCTGCCACCGCCGCCATCGCCGTCGTGATCGCCGGGGCCGTCGCCCTGACCGGCTGCGGCTCCAAGTCCGACGACGCCAAGGGTGCGTCGACCACGACGACCGCAAAGACCCAGCTCACCGCCAAGATGACGGTCGGCAAGATCGCCAGCCTCGACGGCCAGTTCGCCCAGTTCCTGGACCTCGCCGCGGCTGCGGGCATCACCGAGGACCTCGACGGCAAGGGACCCATCACCGTGTTCGCCCCGAACTCGGAGTCGATCATCAAGCTGGGCAAGGGCAGGATCGACGCCCTCAAGGCCAACAAGTCGGGCCTCAAGGTGATCCTCGAGAACCACGTCGTGGAGGGCAAGCTCACGCTCGCCGACCTGGCGGGGATGAACGGCAAGACGCTGGACGCCGTGAGCGGCAAGAAGCTCCTGGTGAAGGTCAACGGCAACGTTGTGACCGTGGGCGGCGCCAAGGTCGTGAAGTCCAACATCGACGCCGAGAACGGCGCCGTGTTCGTGGTCGACGGCCTCGTCCAGCCGGAGAGCTAGACCGCGAGGGCATCCAAGCGCGCTCTCCCGTGGAGCGGAGCCGCTTCAACGGCGGCTGGTCGGGCGTCGAACCAGCGGGCACCTGTTGACCTCTTGAAGCGTGCCTTCTACCCTTCCGTTGCAGGGAGACACGACTTGGGCAACCCTCCAGTCGTGCTGTGGAAGGGCAGAGCATGGCAAGGTCCGGTTCGTTGATGCGTTCGCGCTGGGCCGCGATCGGCGCCGCTGTCGCAGTGTCGCTTGGTGCCGGTGGGCTTGCCATTGCTGGGGCAGTTGCCTCCGCCCCGTCGTCCGTGGTCACCATCACGCCGTGCCGGCTGATGGACACGAGGGCAGGACGGGCAATCGGCCCCAGGAGCTCAGCACTGGAGAGCGGAGTTCCCTACGTATTTTCTGTGCGGGGAACGAACGGCCGCTGCACCGTTCCGCCCGAGGCGACCGGCGTCGTCCTGACCGTGTCGGTCGTTCCGCCATCTGGGGGCAATGGCTACATCTCGATCTACCCGTCCGATGCTGGGCCGACGATCAGCTCGAACACCAACTGGAATGCGTTCCAAAGTGTGGTGGCCACTCAGGTGACGGTGGCACTCTCCGCAAATGGCTCGTTGGCGGCCCGGGTCCAGGGTTCCTCGGCGAACTTGATTGTCGACGTGTCCGCCTACTTGCTGCCGGCAGGCTCGACCACGACCACGACCACGACGACTCCGGCGAACGCGATGCCGGCAGAGCTGGTGTCTCGGGAGCCAACCGGGGAAGCTCCGCTGGGCTTTGCCGGGAGCTTTCTTGGTGCCAGCTCACACGGCCGGTACGTGCGGTTCGCCCGCCCGGACGCGTGCGG
>CAJANQ010000192.1 GCA_903941145.1 uncultured Actinomycetes bacterium | reverse complement strand
GGCCTCGGGCGCATAGCCGTGGCCCCAGAGCGATTAGGCCAGCCGCCAGCCCACCTCGACCGCGCCCGGTGCCAGCCAGTCGCAACGGTCCAGGCCCGCGTATCCGGCGAACGGTGCCGGCCCGGTGGGAGCGAGGTCGGTCAGCCCGACCGCCCACAGCCCGAACCCGTCGTTGTCCCAGTTCTGGCCGACCTTCCCGAGGAGTGCCAACGACTCGGCCGGCGAAAGCGGGGCAGGAAAGTGCTCCATCACCCTGGGGTCGGCGCAGAGCTCGGCGAACGGCTCGACGTCGGCGTGCGCCCACCGGCGGAGCACCAGCCGGTCGGTGCGGATCGTCGGAGCGTGGTCGTCGGACACCGCAACATCGTCGCGCCCCCACAGCGCTCCCCCATACCGAACTCGTCATCTCCGTCTGCGCCGAGGTGGATGGAGATGACGAGTTCGGGAGGGGTGACGGCTCGTGCGGGTGTCGTGGCTGGTTCAGGACAAATCCGCACTTCGGGTTGATCTCAAGAAAACCTCATGGAAATATCTAGAGGCCCGATAGGGTGAGGGGAACGACGCGGCCCTCCGCTTCGTCACGGTGGCGGCCCCCCGCCACCAGCATCCCCCCGATGGTGAGCCGGCCCCCGACCGCAGCTGCGGTCGGGGGCTGCTGCTCTACTTCTCCGTCGCCCGTGGTCGGCGCGTCGACTGCCCCGCCTGGCCGGCGATCCGGGTCCGTCCATTCACCGGACACAGGTTTCAGGAAACTTTCCGCAGGTTTGGTTGGGAGCGCCACCACCGTGGGCTGTACCTTCTCGCCCCATGCAGGAGATCCTCGACGCCATCAACGCCGGTGCCTCTTCGGAGGACTTTGCCAACCTGACCATCCCGGAGTCCTACCGGGCCGCCTTCGTGCTGCGCAGCGAGCAGGAGATGTGGGAGGGGGTGGAGTCGGCCGACAAGGACCCGCGCAAGTCGCTCCACGTCGGCGAGATCGCTACGCCCGAGATCGCCCCCGACGAGGTCTATGTGGCGATGATGGCCTCGGCCATCAACTTCAACACGGTGTGGACCTCGATCTTCGAGCCCGTCTCGACATTCGGGTTCCTCGACCGCCTCGGCCGCGAGTCGGTCTGGGGTGCCCGTCACGCCCAGGACTTCCATGTCGTCGGGTCCGACGGCTCTGGTGTCGTGCTCAAGGTCGGTTCGGCGGTCCGTAACTGGAAGCCGGGCGACCGGGTCACCATCCACTGCAACCACGTCGACGACCAGGACCCCTCGGCCCACAACGACTCGATGCTGGCCGCCAACCAGCGCATCTGGGGCTTTGAGACCAACTACGGCGGCCTCGGCGAGATCACGGTCGTGAAGGCCAACCAGCTCATGCCCAAGCCCGAGCACCTGTCGTGGGAAGAGGCGGCGGTCAACGCGCTGTGCGCCTCGACCAGCTACCGGATGCTCGTCGGCGACCACGCCGGTCGCATGAAGCAGGGTGACAACGTCTTCATCTGGGGCGCGACCGGCGGCATCGGCGCCTACGCCACCCAGCTGGTCCTCAACGGCGGCGGCACCCCCGTCGGCGTCGTGTCGAGCGAGAGCCGGGCCAAGCTGCTGAACGCCATGGGCTGCGAGCACGTGATCGACCGCCGTGCCGAGGGCTTCAACTTCTGGAAGGACGAGCACACCCAGGACGAGGGCGAGTGGCGCCGGCTGGGCAAGCAGGTCCGCGGCCTCATCGGGGACGACCCCGACATCGTGTTCGAGCACCCGGGCCGTTCCACCATGGGCGCCTCGGTGTTCATCACCAAGCGCGGCGGCAAGATCGTGACCTGTGCCGCCACCTCCGGCTACATGATCGAGTACGACAACCGTCACCTCTGGATGAAGCTCAAGTCGATCATCTCGTCGCACTTCGCGAACTACCAGGAGTCCTGGGAGATGAACCGCCTGATCCGTCAGGGCGCCATCCAGCCGGTCATGTCCGAGGTGTTCGACCTCGACCATGTGGGCGACGCGGCGCTCAAGACCCACCGCAACGAGGGTGAGGGCAAGCTCGGCGTGCTGTGCCTGGCCCCCGAGGCCGGCATGGGCATCGCCGACCCGGAGCTCCGCGAGAAGGTGGGCGAGGACAAGATCACGCTGTTCCAGCGCCACGCCCGCGGCGAGCTCTGAACCCCCCGAACCTGAACGAACAACTGGAGACCACATGCCGGACGAGCTGATCCTCACCGAGATCGACCACGTCGCCATCGCCGTGCGCGACCTCGACGCCGCCGTCGACTTCTACCAGCGCGCCTTTGGTGCCACCGTCGCCCACCGCGAGATCGTGGACAGCGACGGTGTCGAGGAGGCCTTGGTGAAGGTGGCCGACTCGTACATCCAGCTGACCGCCGCGACCCGCGACGACTCGCCGATCGCCAAGGCGATCGAGAAGCGAGGCGAGGGTCTGCACCACATCGGCTACCGGGTCGACGACTGCCAGGCCGCGCTCGACGCGATGGTTGCGGCCGGCGCCACGCCGATCGACAAGGCCCCCCGCCCGGGCAGCCGGGGCACGACGGTGGCGTTCATCCACCCGAAGGGCGCCTGCGGCACCCTGATCGAGCTCGTCCAGGAGTAGGTCGGCAGGAGTAGGTGGGACCGAGCAGCCAGCTCGGTCGGTCCGACCGGGCAGGTCAGACCGGGGCCTGGAGCTGCAGCCGGGGCTGGTGCGCCGGCGGCTGCCGGTCCCAGATCTCGGCCACCAGGTCGTCGCGCAGCGCTCGCACCGACGGGTCGTCCCACAGGTTGACCTGCTGCAGCGGGTCGTCGGCCAGCGAGTAGAGCTCGCCCTCGGTGCCGTCGTGCACCGCCCCCGGCAGGTACGTCGTGCACACCCATCCGTCGCGGGTGATGGTGCGCAGGTACATGCCGATCCCGAACAGCTCGCTGTCCCAGTTGGTCAGCTGGTGGTCGATGCCCCGCGTTGCAGCGTCGGCGTCGTCGACCGGGAGGGCCTTGCCCTGCATCCACTCCTGGGCCTCGAGCCCGGCGATCCCGCAGAAGGTCGGGGCCAGGTCGATCAGGCCGACCGGCGCGGTCACTGTGGCGGGGTCGACCGCGGCGTTGGGCGCCGGCCGCCAGACCAGCGGGAGCCGCATGAGCCCGTCGACGTGGTTCGGCCCCTTGAACAGCAGGCCGAAGTCGCCCTGTAGTTCGCCGTGGTCGGTGGTGAAGATGACGTCGGTGTCGCCGCCCCAGCCCTTGGCCTCGATCGCGGCCATGACGCGGCCGACGGCCTCGTCGATGAGCTCGACCTCGACGGCGTTGAGGGCGTTGACCTCACGCACCTGGTCGGCGGTCATGGTGGCGGGCACCCAGTGGGTCGGGGCCTCGTAGTTGGACACCAGCTCGCCGTCGTACCACTTGCGCCACTGGGCCGGTTTGGCGTCGAGCAGCCGCTCGCGCTCCGCCGCCGACTCGGGGTAGCCGGCGGGCAGGTCCAGGTCGCGCCAGTTGATGCGGCCCACCTCGGACTGGGGCGGGTCCCACGGGTGGTGGGGGTCGGGGAAGCTCATCCAGCAGAACCAGTCCTCGTCCGGGTCCAGGCTGTCGAGCCAGTCGATCGTGCGCTGGGCCACCCAGTCGGTGTGGTACCAGTCGCGCTCGATCGGGTTGTGCTTGACCTGCGGGGCGCCGGTGTCGCCGAACCCCTCGGCGTTGACCTCCAGGTCGCCGTCGAGCACCTGGTAGTAGCCCATCGCCGCCTCGGGATGGTGCAGGCCGAGCCACTGCGCGTAGTGCAGCCAGCCGGTGGCGCCGTGGGTCGCGAAGCACAGGTGCTCGAACCCGCGGTGCGGGCCGGGCAGGCCGTCGTACTGCGGCTCCTCGAGCGTGGGCACTCCCAGGCCCGACAGCCGGTTCTCCGTCCAGCGGCCGAACGGGTCCAGGAACGGCTCGAAGTGCGCCTTGCCGACCAGCGCCGTGCGGTAGCCACTGCGGTGCAGCACGGTGGCCACCGACGGTGCGTCCTCCGGCAGCGGGACGCCGTTCATCCACACCCCGTGGGTGGCCTGGTGCTGGCCGGTGAGCATGGTCGACCGCGACGGCATGCAGACGACCGACTGCGGCACGGCCCGCTCGTAGCGGATGCCCTGGGCGGCGAGCCCGTCGACCACGGGTGTCCGTGCGACGTTGCCGCCGTTGCAGCCGAGGGTGTCGTAGCGCTGCTGGTCGGTAGTGATGAAGAGGATCTTGCGGCCCATCAGTCGTCCTTGCTGCTCGTCGTAGCCGGGTGGTCGTGCTCGCCTGCCTCGAACTGTCGCTGGAGCTCGTCGAGGGCGCCGCCTGCCGCGCCGCCGATGACCAGGGCCATCACGTCGGGCTCGGCGTCGGTCCCGTAGACGACCAGGCACGACTCCTCGTCGAGCGCGAGCACGTCGACGGTGCCCAGGTGCTGGCGGAACAGCCCGCCGCTGATGGCGTACTGGAACCGCCGCAGGATCGGGTCGAGCGTGACGATGTCCTCGGGCAGTGGGATGCCGGAGTTGAGCGTGATCGTCCGTACCTTGCCCTCGACCACCGAGTCGGCGATACCGGGGAACCAGGTGTGGATCGTCGCGGGGTCACCGACCACGGACCACACCTGAGCGGCAGGTCGTTGGATTCGAATTTCTCGTCGGATGGAGGCCACGGGGTCAGTCGATCACAGATTGGTGGGGGCGGGGAGCCAGCCCCCACCGCTGGTGCGAGTAGGAATCTGCACGCTGGTCCCCCTGGACACTGCTGAGCCAGTGGCGCAGGGTGCCGCGCCGCTCGTGCGAGGGTACGGCTGGCAGGATACGCCTGCAAGCGGGAGTCACTCCCGTGTTGTCCACAGCGGTGGATGAGGCTGTGGACACTGTCTGCCGGGTCTCGTGGTCGGGGGAGCCGTGCCGGGG
>CAJANQ010000191.1 GCA_903941145.1 uncultured Actinomycetes bacterium | reverse complement strand
TACATGACCGCAGTGCGTGGTGGCTCCACCACGGAACTCGTCGACCAGCCAGTGCACCGAACACCGTTCCACCACCGAGCGTGGCAGAAGGGAGTTCGGTCGCGCCACTCTGCCGACCCGGGCGCGACGCAGGGCCGGCCTGAGCGACTTCCGGGATGGCGCGTCGGACAACGACCCGGCACACTTCACGCCCTATGCCGACGACCCTGCGGACCGAGGTCCGTGACCACCTCGGAGTGCTGCGCGACGCCTGGGACCCGCTCGTCGGCACGATGCCGCTCCCGTCCGCCTTCCTGCGCGGCTGGTGGGTCGACCACGCGTCCACCGGCACGCCCGCGGTCGTCTGCTGCTTCGACGGCGACGTGCTGGTCGGCGGCGCGGCGTTCGAGCTGGACCGGCCCGGACGCGGGCCGCTCTCGGTGGAACGCGTCCGCATGCTCGGCCAGGGGCCGCTGGCGCCCGACCACCTCGACGTGGTCGCCAACCCCGACCGGGCCGCGGCCGTCGCCGCCGCGGTCGTGGGTTGGCTGTCGAGGCCCGGCAGCCGGGTCGTCGACCTTGACGGTCTTGCCGCCGACGGCGCCCTCGCCGCTGCGCTCGTCGCAGCCGGCGGTCCCGTGATCGACCGGGTCGGCGCGCCGTTCGCCTCGCTACCGGACACCGGCGAGGAGTACCTGGCCAGCCGTCCCGGCAAGCTCCGCAGCACCGCCAAGCGAACGCGCAAGCGCCTCGAGGGCGAGGGCGCGACCGTCCGCACCGTGGGCGCCGACGACGCCGCCCGGGCGCTCGACGACCTGTCCCGTCTGCACGACGGCCGGTGGGCCGACGGCTCCGAGTTCCTCTCTGCCTGGACCCGGTTCGCCGCAGCAGCCGCCGACGGGCTCGCGCACGGCGACGTGCGGATCTCCGAGCTGGTGTCCGCCGAGGGCGAGGTGGTCGCCACCGAGCTCGACCTGCTCGCCTCCGGTCCGGGCGGCACCTCGCTCGCCTTCTACCAGGCCGGCCGGCGCACCGAGCACGAGTGGCGGGGCGCCGGCACGGCGCTGAAGGCCGCGGTCGTGATGGACGCGTGCGACGAGGGGGTCAGCGAGTACGACCTGCTCCGCGGCGACGAGTCCTACAAGTCGGACTGGGCCGAGGGCCGTCGGGAGCTGGTCCGGGTCCGCACCGGGTTCGGCACCCTCGGCAGGACGGTCGCCACGGCCGCCACCGCGTGGAAGCGTCGCCAGGACGCCAGGGCGGCCGCCGCGAGCTCGGCCGAGTCCGCCGACCAGGCCTGAGGTCCGAGTCGGACAGGGGTCAGCCGCGGATCTTGGCGACCAGGTTGCCGAGCTCGGCCCGAGCCGGCCGGTAGACGACCAGCGCCACGGCGCCGCCCGCCGCACCGGCAGCGACGATCGCAACCAGCGACACCAGGCTGGCGCCGGTCAACAGCCGCACCGGCAGCGCGGCCGCCGCGACGAAGAGCGCCACGACCACGCCCGGTACCAGCGACGCCAGCACCGGCAGGAGCGGCGCGGCGACGATCCGGTTCACGATCAGCTGACGGATGCCGGTGAACACGACGGCCGTGACCAGGTGGACCAGCGCGACCCACTCGATGCCCTTCGGCGCCACGAACCACATGGCGACGAGCATGCTCGGGACCATCACCGCGTTCAGCCGGATCATGATTCCGGGCTTGCCCAGCGCGAAGAGCAGGTCGCCAGTGGCGAAGCCCAGACCGACCACGCAGCCGGTGAGCGAGATGAGCTCCATCGTCTGCACACCCTGCGGGACGGTGCGGCCGTACATCAGCAGCATCGAGTCGCGGGCCACGAGCGCCAGGCCCACGCCCACCGGGATGGAGAACAGGGCCACCAGCCGGAGTGCTGCGTACATGGCGTTCCGGACGGCGTCCATGCCCTCGGCGCGCACCCGCGAGTACATGGGGAACAGCACCGCCGACATGGCGTTGAGCTGGCCGCCCATCACTACCTCGGGGAGGCGGAAGGCCTGGTAGTAGAGCGAGTAGTTGGGCTTGGACTGGCGGTTGCCGACCACCAGGTAGTCGCCGTTGAGCGACAGGATGCCGAGCAGCCGCGTGCCGGCGGCTGCGCGTGGCGGTTCCCGCCATTGTCATGGTTCACGTTTGTCCGGCGGTGTGCCTCGTCGATCACGACGAGGTCCCAGGCGGCCTGCTGCAGGTAGGGCACCTTGCCGCGCGCGAAGCGGCATGAGCAGACGGCGATGGCATCCTGCGCCAACG
>CAJANQ010000190.1 GCA_903941145.1 uncultured Actinomycetes bacterium | reverse complement strand
GCCGCAGGATGGCGGGAGCCATCTTGTCGGTCACGGTGCCAGAGATCACGACCAGGTCGGCCTGACGGGGGCTGGCCGGCAGCGGGATGACGCCCAGACGCATGACGTCGTAGCGGGGCGACGCAAAGGCGGCGCCCATCTCGATCGCGCAGCACGCAAGGCCCCACTGGTACACCCAGATGGAGTACTTGCGGGACAGGTTGAGGAGCTTGGTGAGCGGCTTCGGCATCTTGCCGCTCTCGACCAGACCTAGGCCCACCGGAGCACCCCCTTGCGCCAGGCGTAGACGAGACCCAGCAGCAGGATGCCGATGAACACCAGCATCTCGACCAGGCCGAACACGCCGTACAGCTCGACCCGGGTGGCCCACGGGAAGATGAACACGGCCTCGACGTCGAACATCACGAAGAGCAGGGCGAAGATGTAGTAGCGGACCTGGCTCTGCGACCACATGTCGCCGACGGGGTCCACGCCCGACTCGTAGGAGATGTACTTCTGTGCCTGGGGCCGCGACGGGCGGACGAGCCAGGAGAGGAAGAGCAGCAGTCCGACAAGGATGAACCCGAGCGAGGCGAAGAGCCCGACGGCCAAGTAGGAACGAAGGAGGTCGCTCAGGGGGTTCGACATCGGCTGGGAGACTACTCAGGCCGATCGGCCGATCAAAAGATGGTCGGCCGGAACCCTGTCACAGCAAGGTCGGCCGAGTTCGGGGCAGTGCGTGCAGGCGGGCGTGACGGCGGCCTCCCGGTATGCTCGGCGCACCATGTTGACCGGGGGGCACAGCACGGGCGAGGAGTCGCCGCGGACCGAGACCGTGTCCGTCGTCATGGCCACCTTCAACGGGGCCGAGTTCCTCGACGAGCAGCTCGAGAGCCTGGTCACCCAGACCCAGCTGCCCGACGAGCTGGTGGTCGTCGACGACGCGTCGACCGACGGCACCCAGAACCTCCTGCGGGCCTTCGCCCGTCGGGCCCCGTTCCCGGTGCAGATCGTCGAGCAGCCCTACCACGTCGGGACCAGCCCCAACTTCGAGGAGGGCATCGTCCGGTCGACCGGCGACCTGATCGCCATCGCGGACCAGGACGACCGCTGGCGGCCCGACAAGATCGCCGTGATGGCCAACCGGATGGCCCGTGAGCCCGATGTGCTCATGGCCTTCTCCGACGCCGTGCTGATCGACGCGGAGGGCAAGCAGATCGGCGGCTCACGCTGGCGGGTGTCGGGCTTCTCCCCCGGAGTCTGGCGCCAGATGGCACTCGACCCGTTCGGCCCGATGCTCGGCCGTCAGGTCGTCTCGGGCTGCACGATGGTCTTCCGGCGGGAGCTGGTCCCGGCCATCTCGCCGATGCCGGCGGGTGTGCACCCTGCGCTCGGCGACATCATGTACGACCGCTGGATCTCGCTCGTGGCCGCGGCCGTCGGTCCGGTGATGACGATCCCCGAGCGGCTCATCGAGTACCGGATCCACCCCGGACAGCAGATCGGGATCCCGGCGTTCCGGCTGCGGCGCGGCACGCCTCGTCTGGCGCTCCACGCCGGCCAGTTCGTGGCCAACCACCACGAGAAGGAAGGCCGCGCCGAGTACTACCTGGCGCACCTCCACGAGATCTCCAAGCGCCTCGAGGCCTCGGACCTCGACACCGGCGACTCGCACCTCCGTCTGCACCTCGGTGCGCAGCACCTGGCCGCGCGCAGCGCGATCGTGCACGACCGCAAGGGTCGGTTGCGGGCCATCGGCCGGCAGTACCGCGACCCGGACGGCTACCGCCGGTTCGCGCTGGGCCTGGCGACCGCGCTCGCCGACCTGGTCCGCTGACGCGCCGAGGCCCCGCCGGCGGCGGGGCCTCGAGCTACGACCTGGTCGGTCAGTTGGACGACGGCGGCTGGTAGGGCGGCGGCATCATCGTGGCCGGCCCGGCACCGTTGCCGTGTCCGTTGGCATGACCGTTGGTCTGGCCGTTCACCGACGCCCCGTTGGCGGGCGCCGGGCCGGGGTACGCCGGCGGCAACTGCGGTGCGGCAGGCGTCACGGGCGGCGGGACCGGCAGGTTGGCCGGCAGCGGCGGCGGCACCGGCACCCCGCCGGCAGGGACCGCCACGGGCGACGGCAGGGCCGGCGCCTGGTCGGGCACGGCGGCCGGCTGCGGCGGCACGACCGGGGACGGCCGAGGCGTCCGGTCGATCTCCGGCACCTTGGACCTGCGACCGGACCGCTTGGGCTTGGGTGCTACCGGCGGCCCGTACTTGTTCTTGGACTTCCGGCTGGACTTCGAGCCCGGCGTATTGGACTCCACCTCGGAGTAGTACGAGTCGTAGTAGGCGTAGAGCTCGCGGGACGCCCGGGTGCCGATCAGGATGATGCCGAGCACCGGCGCACCGTGGAGCTCGAGCAGCTCGATGGTGTCCTGGAGGGACTCGACGGTGGTGCGGCCGGTCCGGACCACGAGGAGCACCTCGTCGGCCACCGGGAGCAGGTCGATGGTGTCGTTGGCGACCCGGATGGGGGTCGAGTCGATGAGCACCGTGGCGCCGCGGCGCGCGGCCTCCTCGGCGACCTCGCGGGCGGCGTCGATGCGCAGGCCCACGTCGTAGGTGGGCGGGCCGCTGGCCGCGGTCCAGAGGTGCGGCACGTCGCTCGGACGGACCACCTGGTCGATCGTCGGGCGGTCGATGTCGTACCGGGCACGGTCGGCCAGCGTGACCGTCGTGTCGGACCCCAGGAGGCCGTCGACCCGGGGCTTGCGGAAGTCGGCGTTGATCACGACGGTCTCCACGCCGACCTCGGCGAGCGCGAGCGCCGTCAGGGCCGTTGAGGTGGACTTGCCCTCGCCCGGCAGGGTCGAGGTGATCACGAAGATGCGCTCCGGACGGTCGGGCGAGTGCAGCGACCCGTGGACCGACGGGGCCTCGGTGCCGGGCGCCGGCACATGGCCGTTGGGGTGCGTGCCCGCGCCGACCGCCGGGTCGACCGAACCGGCACGGCGGTTCTGGACCTGGACGAACTGCACGGCGGAACGGATGCGCCGATAGTGCTCGGCCCACACTCCGTCGAGCCGGATCCGGCCATCGGAGCGGAAGGTCTGGCGCTTGGGCGGAAGGTGGCCGATCTCGGCGATGATCGGGATCGTCGTGACCGCCGCGAGCTCCTCACGGGTGTCGATGCGCTGGTTCACCCGCTCGATGATGAGGATCAGCAGTGCGGCGAGCGCCAGGGCGGTGCCGCCGAGCAGGCCGGCACGGAACAGCGGGTTCTGCGGGACCGACAGCAGCTCCGGCTGGTCGACCTTCGGCAGCTCGGCACCGAGGGTCGAGTAGGGCGGGGAGCCCGAGAACAGCACCACGGCGTCGTCGTAGTTGGTCTTGGCGCGGTCGGCGTCGGCCTCGAGCTTCTGGCGCTTGGCGATGGCCACCTGGGTCGCCGGGTCGTCCGGGTTGAGCAGCGCCGGCGTGGCGACGAGCGGGTTGGCCTTGTCGAAGGTCTCGAGCGCGCCGGTCGCCTCGGTCACACGGACCTTGAGGGCCTGGAGCTTGTTGGCCTCGGACTGGCGGAGCTCGGCGTTCACCACGTTCAGGAACGACTTCACGAAGGCGTCGACCCGCTTGCCGGCCTCGGCGGCGGTGGGGGCGAAGGTGTAGACGGTCATCGAGCCTTCGGTCGACTGGGTCTGGATCTGGATGTCGCTGGCGAGGTCGGTCTTGTCGGTGACGTTGAGCGACTCGGCGGCCTGGTCGAGGACCTTGCCGCGGGTCATGCGCAGCGCGTCCTGCTTGACGTTGCCGTCCGTGCCGTTGGCCGACCTGTTGGAGACCACTACCTGCTGGGCGCGGTACTGCACCTTCTTCTCGGTGTTGGCGCTGCGGTAGGCGCTGACGAACCCGGCGGCGGCGCCGAGGACGACGGCCACGACCACGATGGGCCAGCGGCGGATGAGGACTGCTCGGAGCTTGGTCATCGCTGTGGGTTCGTCTCCAGTAGGCGGCGGGTACCGGCGGAACCGAGGGTACCGGGGCGTTGCGCCAAACGGCCGCGGGCGGGTACTTCTGCCTGAGCGTGTTCCTCGTCGTACTCAGCGAGCTCCTTGCGGGTCGGCAGTGCGAGGAGGACCAGCACGGCCGGCAGCATCATCACCCGCTGACGGGCGAGGATGCCGAAGTTGCCGATGTACGAGAACGCGATGGCGAACTCGATGGCGAACGCGACCACGAACACCAGGTAGGCCCGTCGTCGCAGCAGCGGCCAGAGCGTGAGGAGCCGGCCGGCGGACAGCACGAAGAGTGCACCGAGCAGCGCACTCTCCGCAGCCGCGATCAGCGATCCGCCGTTGGCCTCCCACGGGAACGGCCGGAAGAGCACCGAGGCAAGGCCCCATGGCACCTTGACGGGGTTGGAGACCATGGGCGGGGTGAAGGCCGAGTTGCCGATCGACGACTGCTCTGCGGTCTTCTCGAGCAGCTCGGTGGCAGACTCGCCCGCACCGCCGCCCGTGTCCTCGCCGCCGAGCAGCTTGCCCAGCTGGCTGGAGGCGCCGGCGAAGACGGCGAGCATCACCACGAGCCCCACGATCCGAACGGCCCGCGACGACGTCTTCTGCTTGTCAGAGCCGTCGGCCCCGCTGCCCGTCCCGAGGACGGCGCCGATCCCGAAGGCGGCGGCCAGCGCGGCGAGCGCCATCACGGCGATGTGCGGCCGGATCAGGAACGCCCCCCAGCAGCCGGCCAGGAACGGCAGGAAGCCCCAGAGGTTGGTCTTCGGCCCGAGCAGCATCGCGGCGCCCAGGGCACACAGGCCGAAGCACAGCACCATCACCGCCTCCTTGCCCGCCGACGACGGCCAGAACAGGAGCGACGGGAGGAAGAGCACGAGCAGCACGTACCGGCGGTACCGGGCCTCGGGCACGGCGATCTTGAGGGCCTGGCACGCCATCAGCTGGCCGATGAAGCAGAACCAGCCGTAGATCATGAACGTGGCGTACTTGGACGCACCGGTCAGGTAGAAGATGAAGCCGGTGATGTCGCCCATGTACTGCGACGCCACCGGGAAGCTGTTGATCCGGTGGTCCAGCGGGTGCAGCGGCAGTCCGAGCCGGAGCCGCTTCGCGAGCTCGGCCGCCGCCTCGACGTAGATGCCCGCGTCGCCCTCGCCCTTGTAGACCCGGAAGATCACGAAGTAGCGGATCAACGAGAACACGAACTTGGTCACGAGGGCCAGGGTCAGCCAGGCCGCCATTCGGGGCCACCCTTCGCGCTTTCCCATCCAGGTGAAGACCGGGATCGAGACCAGGAGCAGCACGACACCGGTGAACAGCGCCGTCCACACGTCGAGGTTCACCATGTCGATGGTCAGAGCAGAGCCGAGGAGGAGGATCAGCAACAGTCCGACGCCGCCGATGATCAGCGGTACGTCGTCGGCACTGGTCCCCCGACCCGTTGACGCCCCTGGGGCGCGAACAGCCATGGGACGAATCTACGGCGGGCCCGGCGAAATGCGGCCGCGACGGGTTGATCCACCTACGCGGGTCCGGTGGGACTCGCAGATGTGCGGCCTAGCCTTACCCCCGATGGCCGCTCCCAATCAGGTGATCGAGAACGAAAAGCCCGGCGAGGGCCACGTGGACCTGTCGGCGGAGGCCGACGAGGACCTGGGTCTTCGGCCACTCAGGTGGTCGATCGTCGGCGTGGGCATCGTGGCGACGGCTGCGGCATTCACCGACGCCGCCTCCATGGGCGGGCTTGCGGTGCTCCTGGCCAGCGGGCTGACCGACGTGCCCGACTCCGCCGCCGGTATCGCCAACAAGTTCGCCAACCCCTGGGTGATCCTGTCGCTCATCGTCGTGTCGTTCCTGCTGAGCGCCGTCGTGTTCGTCATCCGCGAGCACATCACCGCCCGGTGGGACGCCGACCGGCGGCTGGACCTGATCCACGACTTCCGGGACGCCGACTTTGCGACCCAGACCGAGTACTCGGGCGCCAAGCTGGGCGTCGTCACGGAGCAGATCACCCGGGCGTCGAGCGGCATCGCCGGTCTGGCCGGCCTCATCAACAACTCCGTCCGCACCGTGATCTACATGGCAGTGGCGTTCCTGGCCTCCTGGCAGGTGTCGACGATCGCCGTGGTCGCCGGCGGAGGACTGGTCCTGGCGCTCCGGATGCTGTCGAAGCGCACCCGGGTCATGCACCGGAAGATCTCCGGCCAGTCGATCGACATCGGCGGGCAGATCGGCGAGATGGCGGCCGCCAACCGTGAGCTCCACCTGCTCAACCGGTGGGAGGAGATCGTCAGCTACCTCCGCGAAGAGATCGAGCGGCTGCGCGACCTGCGGGCCAAGTCGTCCACCCTGGCCGGACTGGTCGGCCCCGTGTACCAGGCGGGCACGCTCATGGTCGCGCTCGCCATCGGCATCCTCGCCAAGTACTCCGGCGGCGGCCCCGACGCCATCCAGAAGCTGGCCACCTCGGCCCTGCTCCTGATCCGGGCCCTCACCGCAGCCCAGACCGCACAGGTCAACTACCAGCAGTACAACGACACCCGCCCGTACCTGGACCGGGTGGCGTCGGTGATCATGATGCTGCGCCGCCACCGACGGGCGACCGGTGACCAGGTCCCGGCCGCACCCGTCGAGCTGAGCGCCGAGCACGTCGACCTGTCCCACGGCAACGACGTCATCGTGCGTGACCTCAACCTGCACCTGAGCGGCCCGGGCGGCGTGGCCCTCATCGGCCCGTCGGGCAGCGGGAAGTCCACGACGACCGCCGCGCTCGCCGGGCTCCTCGAGCCCCGGGGCGGGTCCATCGCCGCCTCCGGCGTGCCGCTCAACATCATCCCCGGCCCCGAGCTGGGCCACGTGGTCGGCATGCTGCCCCAGGACCCCAGGCTGCTCCACGCCTCGCTCCGGTCGAACATCGTGCGCGACGGGGTCGACGCCAGCGACGACGACGTGTTCCGCGCCCTCGACGCCGTCCGCCTCACCGAGACGGTCAACGGCTTTGGCAAGGGCCTCGACACGGCGATGGGACGCGAGGGTGAGGGCTTCTCCGGCGGCGAG
>CAJANQ010000189.1 GCA_903941145.1 uncultured Actinomycetes bacterium | reverse complement strand
CAGATGATCCGCTACTACGTCGAGCACCAGCTCGACGTGATCGTGCGACGGACGACCTACCGCCTGCGCAAGGCCAATGAGCGGGCCCACATCCTGCGCGGCCTGGTCAAGGCCCTCGACGCCCTCGACGAGGTGATCGCGTTGATCCGGCGGTCGCAGACGGTCGACATCGCGCGCGACGGACTGATCGCCCTGCTCGACGTCGACGAGATCCAGGCCCAGGCCATCCTCGACATGCAGCTGCGCCGGCTGGCCGCTCTGGAACGTCAGAAGATCGTCGACCAACTGGCCGAGATCGAGACCGAGATCGCCGACCTCGAAGACATCCTGGCCAAGCCCGAGCGCCAGCGGACCATCGTGCGCGACGAGCTCGCCGAGATCGTCGAAAAGCACGGCGACGACCGGCGCACCCGGATCGTCGGCGCCGAGGGCGAGGTCTCCGATGAGGACCTCATCGCCCGCGAGGACGTCGTCGTCACGATCACCGAGACCGGTTACGCCAAGCGCACCAAGACCGACCTCTACCGCAGCCAGAAGCGCGGCGGTAAGGGCGTGCAGGGCGCCGGGCTCAAGCAGGACGACATCGTGCGGCACTTCTTCGTGTGCTCCACGCACGACTGGATCCTGTTCTTCACCACTCAGGGCCGGGTGTACCGGGCCAAGGCCTACGAGCTTCCCGAGGCGCAACGGACCGCCCGCGGCCAGCACGTGGCCAACCTGCTGGCGTTCCAGCCCGAGGAGCGCATCGCCCAGGTCATCCAGATCAAGAGCTACGAGGACGCCCCCTATCTGGTGCTGGCCACCCGCAACGGCCTGGTGAAGAAGTCCAAGCTGACCGACTTCGACTCCAACCGCTCCGGCGGCATCGTCGCGGTCAACCTGCGCGACGGCGACGAACTGGTCGGAGCGGTGCTGTGCTCGTCTGATGACGACCTGCTGCTGGTCAGCGCCAACGGTCAGTCGATCCGCTTCTCGGCCACCGACGAGGCACTGCGGCCGATGGGCCGGGCCACCTCCGGTGTTCAGGGCATGCGGTTCAACACCGACGACCGGCTGCTGAGCCTCAATGTGGTTCGTGAGGGCACCTACCTCCTGGTGGCGACTGCCGGGGGCTACTCCAAGCGGACGCCGATCGACGAGTACACCCCGCAGGGCCGCGGCGGCAAAGGCATCCTGACCATCCAGTACGACGCGCGTCGTGGCAGTCTGGTGGGCGCCCTGGTGGTCGACGACGACACCGAGTTGTATGCGATCACCTCGGGTGGCGGAGTGATCCGCACCGCGGCACGACAGGTCCGGAAGGCCGGACGCCAGACCAAGGGCGTTCGGTTGATGAACCTGGGCGAGGGCGACACACTGATAGCCATCGCTCGCAACGTCGAGGATCAGGACGACCCCGACGACGGGCCGGACGCCGAGTAGGCCGTGACCCAGCGAGCCGCAGTTTAAGGAGACGTGGTGAGTTCACCGAAGGAACCGGGAGGACGCCCGGCGAACGGGGATGGTTCGACGGAGGTGCCGACGTGGCAGAACGCCACCCGCGCCAGGCCCACCGAGGCGCCCGTCCGGGCGAGTGCGGTGACGTCGGCGGCCGATCCCCGCAGGTACATCACCGGGTCGGCCGCACCGGACCTCTCCGCCCTGGTCCCGCCGGCCGAGCGCACCGACGTCGCCGGCCTCGAGCCCTACCGCAGTGAGCTGCCGGACCTGTCCGGACCGGTGCCCAAGCCGCCTGCGCCCTCGGGGCAGCCGCGTAAGGCGCCGGCGGCGCCGGGACGGCCGACGGATCCCCAGGCGCCCACGACGCGCATCGAGGTCTCGGGCCGGCCGCGCGGGCCGGTGCGGGCCAGCATGCAGATTCGGCGCATCGATCCGTGGAGCGCGCTGAAGGTTTCCCTGGTGCTCAACGTGGCGCTGTTCTTCGTGTGGATGATCGCGGTGGCGTTCCTCTATCTCGTGCTCGGTGCGATGGGCGTGTGGAGCAAGCTCAACAGCAACGTCGGCGACCTGTTGACCAGTAGCAGCGGGGGCGGCGGGGGCGATCTGGTGTCCGCCGCGTCGATCTTCGGTGGCGCGGCACTGGTCGGTCTGGTGAACATCGTCCTGTTGACGGCGATGGCGACCATCGGCGCCTACATCTACAACCTCGGCACCGATGTCGTCGGTGGTGTCGAGGTCACCCTCGCCGACCTGGATTAGTCGACAGGCCGCGCGGAGGCCCTGCGGCCAAGACCCCACTCCGCGCGGTTTGGGCAGCCCGCCGCGGGTGCGGTAATCTTCCTCGCGCGTCCGTAAGGGCCTATAGCTCAGGTGGTTAGAGCGCTTCGCTGATAACGAAGAGGTCGGAGGTTCGAGTCCTCCTAGGCCCACGATGTCCT
>CAJANQ010000188.1 GCA_903941145.1 uncultured Actinomycetes bacterium | reverse complement strand
GGTCTGTGGGCTCGGCGACGTAGCCGTGGGCGCCGGGCCGCAGCCGGACAACGGTGCCGGCCCCCCAGCCGAGGTGGGCGCAGAGGGGCCTGGCGTTCAGCCGTCCCGAGGAGTCGAGACGCCGGCACCCGCCGGGCGACGAGGGGCCTCCCGTAGCCGGCCGTGCTGCGACGAGCGCCGGGGCGAGCGGGCTCGGAGGGACGCTGTCGTCGCCGTGGTGGACGGGCTCCGAGAGCCGGCCGACGGTGCGTCGGACGTGATGGGGAAGCGTTCGTTGGGCGAGGTACTCGTCGGGCACCTCAGGCACAGTCGGGAGGTCCTCGACGGGCGCATTCGCGGCGGGCCCGTTGCACGACGGGCGGTGCCCGGCACCGTCAGCAGGGCTGGTGGCAGGCGACGGGGGGACCCGCCCGGCGGCGCCGTCTCCGTCGGAGAACGCCACCGGGGTTTCCCCCGCCTGTGAGAGCCCGAGAGGAGAATCGAACTCCTGACCTGCTCATTACGAGTGAGCTGCTCTGCCGTCTGAGCTACCCGGGCGGGTGCACCCGAGGGTGCGGGTGGAGCATACCGTCGCCCGCTCGGCCTCCCACAAGGGAGCAGCAGTACCTAGAGCGCGAACCGCTGGACCAGCAGCACGGCCAGCACGACCATGCCCACCACGACGGCCAGCAGCAACAGGCCGTGCAGGCGCCGGCGCCAGGTGGTGCGCACCGTGCGCGGGTCTCGGCGCCAGCGACTGCGGGCGTCGTCGGACTGGGCGTCCAGCCCGACCCACCGCGACCCCGGCCGGCGCGGCACCCACGTCGGGTCCCAGGCCACCAGCCGCTCGAACACCCACGGCAGCAGCACGACGAACAGGCCGACCACGAACGCCACCACGCTGCCGAGCAGCGCCACCACCGCGCCGGCGGCGGACCGCTTCGGCGGAGGGCCGAGCGCTTCCGGGATCTGGCACCACACCACGGGGTCAGCCACCACTTCCTCCCTCGGGGGCGGACAGGCCCGACAGGTCGATGACGTCGGTCAGCACGAACAGGTGCCGCTCGACGACCAGCACGTCGAGGCCAGCGTCCTTGGCGACCCGGAGCGCGTCCTCGGGCGACACCGCCACGGGCTCACCGGCGAGCGCGAGCGGGAAGGTGGCCAGCACGGCGCACTCGGTCTGCTCGTGGAACGCGGCGAGCAGTCGGTGCAGCTCGGGGTTGCGCATCTGGTCGACCGTCTGCACGTAGGCGGTGCCGTCGACGTGGGTGACGGCCGGGATCTCGGACCGGTTCAGCCGCGCCCGCTCACGCAGACCTTCGGGCTCGGCGCCGTAGGCCACCAGCCGGCTGAGCTCCACGTCGGCGGCCTGCGACAGGTAGGGCGAGACGCCGTGGACCTTGAACCACTCGCGGGCCTGGTCGGCCAGGACCGCGGCGGTCAGCGGCACCAGCTCGTCGTAGCCGGTGGGACCACCGTCGAGCCGGCGACGCACGTCGGTGCGACGGGGGTCGGCCAGTACGGCCCGGTGGCCGAGCGTGTGGGGCCCGAACTCCATGCGGCCACCGAACCAGCCGACCAGCGAACCTGCGGCCAGCCGCCGGGCGACCTCCGCAGCCAGCTCGTCGTCGGAGTCGAACCGCTGTGCACCCAGGTCACCCAGCTCGACCCACGAGTCGACCTCGGCGGGGAGGGCACGCGGACCCAGGAACGAGCCGGACATCCCGTCGGGCACGACCACCTTGCGATGGTGGCCGTCGACCCCGTGCCACAGCTCGAGCGCCGCGCCGACCGCGCTGCCGACGTCGCCCGGTGCCGGGTTCACCCACAGCCGGTCGAACGGCGTGGTCCAGAGGATGCGCCCGTTGGCCACGCAGTTACGGGCCACGTCGCCGGCCATGCACAGGTCCTGCACGCCAGTGACGTCGTGCACGTGGCGGACGGTGGTGACGACCGCCTCCTCGAGCAGGTGCTGGACCGACGCGGCCAGGTCGGCGTCGCGCTGGGTCAGCTCGGCGGCTGGCTGGCGCGGCGGGCCACCCAGGAGCTGGTGCAGTTCCCGGCGGCGGGTGCCCGACTGGTCGTACCAGCCGAGCCGGGCCGCGGCGACGTCGATCGAGCCGTCAGCCAGGACGAGCGCCAGGTCGCGCAGCGCGTCCAGGTAGGTGGCCTTCCCGTAGGCGGAGAGCGCCATGACCTCCCACTCGTCGCGCCCTGGCTCGAACCCGAGATAGCCGGTGAGGAACGACACGACGGCGCCGACCGAGTCCGGGTATCGCAGCTCGTCGAGCACCTGTAGCGAGTGGT
>CAJANQ010000187.1 GCA_903941145.1 uncultured Actinomycetes bacterium | reverse complement strand
GAGGACCTCGAGGCCAACCCCGGCCGCTGGAAGGTCGACTCGTTCTTCGTGCTGAGCTCGAGCGCCGCACTGTTCAGCCAGACCGTCAAGGACCGCTTCCTCGAGGCGTTCCCCAACCTGATGATCATCGACTCGATCGGCTCGACCGAGGGCGGGTTCAACGGCCTCAAGTACGCAGAGAAGGGCGCCAAGATCACCGGCGGTGGCCCCACCGTGACCCCTGGCGCCGACGTGGTGATCCTCGACGAGGAGCTGCAGCTGATCCCGCAGGGCGACGACCGCATCGGCAAGCTCGGCCGGACCGGCAACATCCCCCTCGGGTACTTCAACGACCCGGAGAAGACGGCGGAGAACTTCGTGGTGGCGGCCGACGGCCGGCGCTACGCGGTCGGCGGCGACATGGCCCAGTGGACCCCCGAGGGCAGCCTGATCATGCTCGGCCGCGGCACGGTGTCCATCAACTCCGGCGGCGAGAAGATCTTCCCCGAGGAGGTCGAGCAGGCGCTCAAGGGCCACCCGGCCGTCTTCGACGTCCTGGTCGTCGGCGTGCCCGACGAGCGCTGGGGCCAGAAGGTCGCCGCCGTCGTGCACTTCCGCAACGGACAGACCGCGACGCTCGAGGACCTCAACGAGCACGCCCGCGAGCTGGTGGCCGGGTACAAGGTGCCGCGCCAGCTCCACGTCGTGGACGAGATCGTCCGCTCGCCGTCGGGCAAGCCCGACTACCCGTGGGCCAAGGCGATCGCCGTGGCAGGCACCCACCTCGTCGAAGGCTGACGGTCGGCGGCTGACCCTCAGCCGCCTGCGGCGTCCTGTGACATTCAGCCGCCTGCGGCGTCCAGGGCCTCCTGGGCGGCCATCCACTGCTCGGTCAGGCGGTCCGCCTCGGCCTTCGCCGCGTCGTGCGCCTCCGCCAGCTCACGCACCTTCTGGTGGTCGTCGTAGATCTCGGGGTCGCTGAGCTGCGAGTGCAGGGCCGTGACCTTCTCCTCGGCCTTTCCGACCTCACGCTCGAGCCGGCGGACGTCCTTGCGGAGGTCCTTGGTGGCCCGCTCCCCCGCCTGACGGACCGCGGCCGACTGCCGGCGCTCGTCGGCCTTGTTGGGGCGGCGGCCCGGGGTGGGCGCGGCGGCCGGGGCGGGGCCGGCAGAGGCCGAGCCCGGCGCGTCGGGCTTGGGTGCGAGCACGTGCTCCTCGACCTCGGTCCAGTAGGTGACCTTGCCGTCGCGGACCTCTAGGAGGGCGTCGGCCACCGACCGGATCAGGTAGCGGTCGTGCGTCACCAGCAGCACCGTGCCCGGGTAGGCCACGAGCGCGTCCTCGAGCACGTCGCACGACGGCAGGTCGAGGTGGTTGGTGGGCTCGTCGAGCACCAGCAGGTTCACCGGGTTGACCATGGTGCGGGCGAGTGCCAGCCGGGTGCGCTCGCCGCCGGAGAGGTCCCCCACCTTGCGGTCGACGGCCTCGCCCCGGAACCCGAAGCCGCCCAGGACCGTGCGCAGGTTGCGGCCGTGCTCGTCGCCGACCGCGGCCCGGAACTCCTCCAGCACCGTGCGGTCGAACCGGAGCTGGTCGACCTGGTGCTGGGCGAACTCGGCGACGTCGACGTTGGCGCCGATCTCGACGGTGCCCGCCATGGGCTGGAGGCGGCCCAGCAGCAGGTTGAGCAGGGTGGTCTTGCCGGCACCGTTGGGACCGACGAGCGCCAGCTTCTGGCCACGCTCGACCACCAGGTCGATGCCGCTCAGCACCGGGACGCCGTCAAAGCCGACCTGGGCGTCCTTCATCTCGACGACCGTCCGCGACGAGCGCTGCGGCTGGGGGAAGGCAAAGGTCGCCTTGAGCTCGGCGGCCTGCGGGACCTCGATGCGCTCGAGCTTCTCGAGAGTCTTGATCCGGCTCTGCACCTGGCGGGCCTTCGTGGCCTTGTAGCGGAAGCGCTCGACGAACCGCTCGGCCTGGTCGATCTTCCGCTGCTGCTGCGCCGCCGCGGCGGCGATGCCGGCCAGCCGGTCCTCACGCTGCACGACGAACTCGGCAAACCCGCCGATGTACTCGGTCGCGACCCCGCCGACGACCTCGACGACTCTGTCGGCCACGTTGTCGATGAAATCGCGGTCGTGGCTCACGAACAGGAGTGCGGACGGCCAGGCCTGCAGCTGCTGCTCGAGCCACGCCACGGACTCCACGTCGAGGTGGTTGGTGGGCTCGTCGAGCACGAGCAGGTCGGGCGAGGACAGCAGGAGGCGGGCCAGGGCGACCCGCATCCGCCAGCCGCCGGACAGCTCCTGGACGGGACGGTCGGCGTCGGCGTCGCGGAACCCGAGCCCGTAGAGCACCCGGCGGGCCTCGGCCTCCAGGCCGTAGCCGCCGTGGGTCTCGAACTGGTGCTGGGCCTCGCCGAGCGCGTCCAAGGCACGGAGGTAGGCCTCCTCGTCCTCGGCGGGCCCGCCCGGTGCGGTGTCGGCGACCTCCTGGGCCAGCCGGACGACGAGCTCCTCGAGGTCGCTCACGTGGGCGGCGCCGCGCAGGACCTCGTCGATCACCGAGCCGTCGACCTGCTCGGTCAGCTCCTGGGGCAGGTAGCCGATGCGGGCGCCCTTCGCGACGTGGACGTCGCCGGCGTCCGCTCGCTGGATGCCGACGATGATCTCGAGCATCGTCGTCTTGCCGACGCCGTTGCCGCCGACGAGCGCGACGCGACGCCCGGCGGGGAGCTTGTAGCTGACGTCGTGGAAGAGGGTGCGGCCGCCGAACGACTTCGACAGGCCCGAGACGGTGATCATCGGCAGGAGCTGGTCAGTCGACCGGACCGGGGGCGGACTCGACCACCGTCTTGGCCCAGCGGTAGTCGGCCTTGCCGGCCGGCGACCGCTGGATCGAGTCGACGAGCAGCAGCTGGCGGGGCGCCTTGTACCCGGCCAGGTGGCCGTGGCAGTGGTCGCGGAGCTCCTCGAGGGTGGGCGGCGCGTCGTGGTCGACCGGCTGGACGACCGCAGCGACCCGCTGGCCCCAGCGGTCGTCGGAGACGCCCACGACCACGGCGTCGTAGACGGCCGGGTGGGTCTTGAGCACACCCTCCACCTCTTCCGGGTACACCTTCTCGCCGCCCGTGTTGATGGACACCGAGCCGCGGCCGAGCAGCACGACCGACCCGTCGGCCTCGACCGTCGCCATGTCGCCCGACACGACGTACCGGGTGCCGTCGATCTCGACGAACGCCTCGGCCGTCTTCTCGGGGGCGTTGTGGTAGCGGAGCGGGATGTGGCCGGAGGTGGCGACCCGGCCGACGGAGCCCGAACCGGGGACGACCGGCTGGTTGTCCTCGTCGAGCACCCGCGTGCCGGCCGAGACGTTGTCGAACCGCACCGCGGTGCCGACGGCCTGGCCCGGCTCGAGCCGCTGGCTGCCCTGGATGCCGGTCTCCGACGAGCCGAACCCGTCGGTGAAGGCCACGTTGGGCAGCAGCTCCTGCAGACGGGTGCGGGTGGTGAGTGCCATGGGCGCGCCGCCGTTGGCGAAGGCGAACATGCTGGACGTGTCGAACGGCCCGTGGGCCTCCCACGCGTCGAGCAGCGGGCGGGCCATGGCGTCGCCCACGACGGTCAGGGTCGAGACCTTCTCGCGCTCCACCGTCTGCCAGACCGCCACGGCGTCGAAGCTGCCCTGGTGCAGCACGACCTTGGCGCCGCACATGAACCACAGAAGGCTCACCCACTGCGCGGCGGCGTGCATGAGCGGGGCCAGCGCGTAGAAGGTGAAGTCGAACTCGATGATGCGGTCCATCAGGTCGGCCGGGCTCTCGACCGGGCCCTGGAGCCGCATGGGGTCGCCGCCGGTCAGGCAGCCGAAGAAGACGTCCTCGTGGCGCCACACGACGCCCTTGGGCATGCCGGTCGTGCCGCCGGTGTAGAGGACGTACAGGTGGTCGTTGCCGCGGGACGCGCCGTCGGGGCGGGCCGGCGAGGCGGCCGCGATCGTCGCCTCGTAGTCGACGGCGTCCAGCCCGACGTGGGAGAGCGTCTCGAGGTCGGTGCCGTCAGCACCGACGACCAGCGCATGGCGCAGGGACACGACGTCGGCCGCGACTTCGGCCAGACGCTCGACGAACTGCTCCTCGGTGACGACGACCACCAGGCCGGAGTCGTCGAACAGGTAGCGGAGTTCGTCGGCGACGTAGCGGTAGTTGATGTTGACCGACAGCGCCCCGAGCTTGAAACAGGCCAGGATCGTCTCGAGGTACGGCGTGCCGTTGGACAGGTAGCAACCGACGAAGTCCCCCTCGCCGACCCCCTGGGCCGCCAGGTAGTGAGCGAGCCGGTTCGCCCGCTCGTCGAGCTGCGCGTAGGTCAGCCGCACGTCGCCGCACACCAGGCACTCACGGTCGCCGACGCGGTCGACCACGGCCTCCCACAGGTTGGCGAGGTTGTAGTTGTCGGGAACGGTCAGACCCTCCGGCATGGGGCCGACGGTAGCGCGCCGCAGTCAGGCCCCACCCAGCCGGAGCCCGCGGTCCCCAGACCCTCCCGACCTCTGCAGTTCGAGCAAGTTCGGCAGAGCCGCCCAGTCGAACGGGACGAGTGCGACCGACCCGCTCCGCAACGTCGCTGCCAACCCGTCGTACACCCTGTCGGGCGAGTTGAGATCCTCCATCGTCCATTC
>CAJANQ010000186.1 GCA_903941145.1 uncultured Actinomycetes bacterium | reverse complement strand
TGCCGAGCTCGACGCACCCGGCCTCTGGCTCGCCCGGCTGGGCATCGAGTCGGCCGAGGTCGACCTTCCCGCAGACTTCGAGATCCCGGACTTCCCGGACCTCGACCTCTAGGCCGGCGCCGGGGCGAGCGGTCAGAACAGGCGGCAGTCGAACGGCTCGTCCTGCGTCGACGCGGCGTCGTCGGGCGGCGGCGCCTGCACCTCGCGGAGACCTGGCTCGGTCTCGGCCGGGGTCCCGCCAACCAGGTCGGACGCCTCGAGCACGGCCTCGATGTCGAACGGCCTGGGACGGGCCGCCGGTCCCGGCGGTTCCATCTCCTCGGTCGCGTCCAGGTCGGGGGCGTCGACCGGCGACGCCTCGGCCGGGCCCGGGTCGACCGGGACGTCGGCAAGGTCGTCGGTTCCTGCTGCGGGACGGCTGGTACGGCGGCGAATGGCCCGGCGGGCGGCGGCTGATGCGGCAGGGATCTGCGTCGGGGCCTCACCCCGGTCCAGGGCCCGCACCGCAAGGAACAGGATCACCGCCGCCACCGCGGCCATGACCATCACGATGCCGCCACCGAGACGGGTCGGCATGGCGATGACGACCGGTACGAACGCGCCGCACACCCACGCCACCTGGAACCTGGACTCGAACCTGGCGAACGACCGGCCGCGGTTGGCGTCCGGCGCGTCACGCTGCACGACGGCGTCGAACGCCTGCTTGCCGGCTGCGGCCGAGATCCCGATGCAGAGTGCCAGCAGGGCCTGCCCGGTCAGGCCGATGAACGCGGCACCCATCAGACCGCCGAGCGTGGCCAGCGTGAGCGAGCCCACCAGCAGCCACTCCTCCCTGACGGCCTTTCGGACCGTCGGCGCGACGGCCGCGCCGAGCAGACCGCCACCGACGCTCATGACCAGCACTACGCCGAAGTGCCACTTGGGCGGTCCCACGTGCACGACGAGTGCCTCCGGCGTGAGCTCCTTGGCCCCAGCCGCGAGCGACACGGCCCTACCGAGCGACGCACCGGCGGCCACGACCTTGTCATGGCCCCTGAGCGCGAACGCCAGCAGGAACGTGACGAACCCCACGGCGGCGCGCAGCGTGCCCATGCCGGACGCGGCGGAGCGGACGCCTGCGCTGCGGAGCTCCTCCTCTTCCGCCTCGTCGGCCGGCGACGCGGCCACGGTGGTCTTTGGGACCTGGGTGGTGGCGAGCATGGCGAGCAGGAACACCACGAGCGCCATGGCCTCGACCGCGCCCGGACCGGCCAGCAGCAGCAGGAGCCCGCCGGGGATGCCGGCCACCAAGCCGGAGATGCCCGCCAGGACCTGCAGCTTGGAGTTGGCCTCGACCAGCGCCTGGTCGGAGGTGACGATGGTGGGCACGATGGCGGCCTTGGCGACCTGGTAGGTCTTGGCCAGCACCAGCATCAGGAAGGCGAGCGGGAACAGCAGCAGCCCCTCGCCGCCGATGACCGGGACCAGGGCCAGCGCCACCAGTGCCCGCCCGGCGGTGGCGCCCACCATCATCAGCCGGTGGCCGCCCTTGGCCCGGTCCATGGCCGGTCCGATGAGCGGCCCGACCACCGCGAACGGCGCCATGGTGAAGACCAGGTAGAGCGCGATGCGCCACCGGGCTCCGGACGGGTCGACCGAGAAGAACAGTGACCCGGCCAGCGACAACGCCACCAGCGCGTCGCCCGCCGTACTGAGTGCGTGCGCCGTCGCGAGCCGGCTGAACGGCGTGGACATGTCGGTCCGGGGCCGACGAGGACCCTGTCCCTCCACGGGGTTGCCGGACGCCGAAGTCACGCCGTCATCGTACGGGGCGGGTCCGACGTGGCCGTCGCCACGACCGCCCTTCGGGCCCCAAGAAGGTCAGCGGTCGGCGGCGTACTTGTACCCGAGGCCACGGATGGTGACGATCCGCGTCGGGTTGGAGGGGTCGTCCTCGATCTTGGAACGGACACGCTTCACGTGGACGTCGAGCGTCTTGGTGTCACCGACGTAGTCGCTGCCCCAGACCCGGTCGATGAGCGTGCCGCGGGGCAGGACGCGCCCGGCGTTCTCCATGAGCAGCGACAGCAGCTCGAACTCCTTGAGCGGCAGGTTCACCGACTCGCCGCGCACAGTGACCTCGTGGCGCTCCGGGTCCAGCTCGACGTCGCCGATGGAGATCGCGTCGTCCGACGAGGCTGCAACCTCGCCACCAGCCGCACGACGGCGCAGCACTGCGCGCATCCGGGCCACCAGCTCTCGCAGCCGGTAGGGCTTGGTGACGTAGTCGTCCGCGCCGACCTCCAGGCCGACCACCGTGTCGATCTCGGCCGACTTGGCGGTCACCATGATGATCGGCACGTCCGACTTCTTGCGGAGCTCCCGGCAGACGTCGATGCCCGAGATCGTGGGCAGCATCACGTCGAGAAGGACCAGGTCGGGGTTGACGGCGTCGAACATGTCGAGCGCCTCGGCCCCGTCGTGGGCGACCTCGATCACGAACCCTTCGCGCTTGAGACCGACCGTCAGTGCGTCGATGAAGGCGTCCTCGTCCTCGACGAGGAGCACCGTGCTGGTAGGGGGACCTGCTGCTGCATTCATGTGGACATCCGCAATTCATTAGTGGGTTGGTCGGTGGAGGCCGTGGCCGCGGAATGTCCACCGCTGACAGAAGGGAGCGACAGCGTAAAGGTGCTGCCTGCGCCCTCGATCGACTCCACCGTGACCTCGCCACGGTGGTTGCTGGCGACGTGCCGGACGATGGCCAGGCCAAGTCCGGTGCCGCCGGTCTCGCGGGACCGGGCACGGTCCACGCGATAGAAGCGCTCAAAGATTCGGTCTAGGTCCCGCTGCGGGATACCCACGCCGGCGTCGGCCACACTCAGCCGCACACGGCCGGTGCTCGGCACCTCCGCCGAGACGACGACCTCGGAGCCGCCCGGCGAGTACTTCACGGCGTTGTCCAGCAGGTTGAAGAGGGCCGAGACCAGCTGACGGCGGTCGCCGGCGACGGTCAGCCCACCGGGCACCTGCACCGCCACCGACACCTGCGCCTGCTCCGCCGCGGCAGAGATCCGCGACTCGGCCTCGGCGACGAGCGCGAGGACCGAGACCTCGCTGTACTCGGAGTCGTCCCCAAACTCGATGCGGGTGAGCTCCAGC
>CAJANQ010000185.1 GCA_903941145.1 uncultured Actinomycetes bacterium | reverse complement strand
CGTCGAGACCGGACAGGTCAACTAAGTCGAACCCGGCGGTCCGGATGCCGAGACCGTCGGGGAACCCTTCTGCGAGATCCGTGGCGGTGCAGCTCTGGAACTCGACCCGCTCGTTGCCGTACGGGGCCGAGGCACGGGGACCGGCACGGCGAAGGCCGGGGCGGTCCGGGTCCGGGATGGCCTGGGACTCCGGCATGAACCCGAGGCGCACGGGGTACTCAGCTGCTACAGCGCTCACGGACCGAAACTACCGCCCAACGAGTGAACGCTTCTACCGGCCGCCGATCGGGTCGGGAGGTTCACCTGCAGTGGTGTCGGAGGGGACGCGCACCTGACGAAACGTGGGGGCACGCCCAGACTGTGCCTACCTGAACCCCCGGCGACCGGCCATCAAGCTGCCGCGGGCAGAAACCCGGGTGGGTCAGAACCGGCTCAACGCAATCGCCCCGAGGACAAACTGCAGCACCACCCCAGCCCCACAGGTCACCAGCCCTCCAACTACGAGGACCATCTCTGCCGGACGACGGGAACTGCGGCGAGGACGACCCCGAGCTGCTGGCACCAAAGAAGGAACCAGACCCAGCGCCAGCACGACCAGACCGAAGAGCGTCACTCCCCCTTGGAACGACATCGAGCCGAGCAACCGATGCGATCAGGCGGAGCGTTCGAGCCGGTACTGACGCACGAGCACGGGCTGCTGATGGGGAGCCGCAGCAGCAGCGTCGCCGTGGAGCACGTCCGGGTCGAAGTCGATCCCGCCCGGAAACGAGACCGTGCCGGCGACCTGGTCCACCTGAACGGCACCGAACACGGCGTCGTCAGCGAGTGACGCAAACAGACCCTCCCGACATGCAGCAAAGTCCAGCTCCCGCACGAGACCGTCGGAGAAGACGACCCGAATGACCCGGGCCCCCACGACGCTGACATCACGAACTCGAACAACTCCCACGGTTCCGACGCTACCGCAGCGGCTCGATGGTCCTGAGTTCAGCCGGAACCTGCGCCAGATCCCAGTTCGCCTCGAGCTCCGCCTGCCGTTCGGTTCGCCACTGCTCGACCAGATAGGCAGCGGTACGTGGCAGCCCACCACTCAGCACCGTGCCATCGGCCACCACGATGAGCGCTTCGTACTCTCCATAGACGGCGTGGAAGTGCGGCGGATTGTGGTCGGCGAAATACATGAAGATCACGATGCCGTAGAACTCGCTCAGACGAGGCACCGGGCAAACCTACAAAGACCCCGGGACACGGCCTCCTAGCCTGAAGCACCGCCGGGAACGACGACGCCCCGGCTGGAACAGCCGGGGCAACTAGTGAGGTGGTGTCGGAGGACTCACCCGCACAAACCCATACCAGTCACTGGCGGCTCGAGTTGGGCATCAGTGCAAGGGACAGCAGGTTGGCGCCATGATCGCTCACCGACGACGCCCAAGCTCTACTTCCACTCAGTGTTCCGGGCCATCAGCATCTCGCCTACTGATTGCCAACCTCAGGCACAAGCGCCTCGCGAAGGGGTGCCGCGAACGCATCCCACTCCGACCGCCAGACAGCGAAATAGTGGTGGTCCCACCATCGCCCGCCGTAGAAGTCATGCTCGACTAGGCGCCCTTCCTCTACAAAAGGGCCTACGGAGCCGAGCCCAAGGATTGCCTCGTTGTACCCAGGAACCTCGGCGTAGATCTTTCGGAAAGCAGTCGACGCGAAGAGGAAGTCGAGGAAGTGGAACATCCCCTCAAAGGTCTCTCCAGCGGCGGCTCGTCGTGATACTCGCTGAAAGGCAATCGACACCACACCAAGGTCTGAACGGTTGTCATACGCTGCGACTAACCCGTATCGCTCACGATCCGCCGTCCCCTCAACGATGAACTGCGAGTACGTCCCAGCGTACAGAGACTGGTAGAAGGCCTCTTGCGACGGCGTCGCTCCCTTGAATCGCCAACGAAACGAGCCTTCAGGCCTGAGAGAGGCCTCGTAGAGCGACGGCACGTCTGAGTCAAGAACGGGGCGCAACCGAACCCTGGAGGCGCTGCCTCTCGGCCTAGGAGTCTCGACATTGGCCCTGGTCGACTCAATCCAGTGAAGCCAGTCCCGACAGCTCGTCCTAGGAGAGACGTAGGATTCGAGCAGTTCGCCACAACAGTGTGCTAAGAGCATCTGGACGACGGCAGTGCCAAGCGTCCCGGGAAACACGTCTGCAAACGACCCGTCGGCACAGCCTTCGAGCGCAACCTTCACCTGTTCGAAGGCTTCCTCAGCGGACTGCTGCCGTCCGTCATTGCCCCAAGGCCCTCCGGCCGTCGAAGTCGCTGACACTCGTCAGAAGGCTTCTGTGACGGTGAAGTCAGTGATGAGCCACTGGTCGTCTGTTATCTCCAATGACATCTCCGCATATCCCCCATCTGGCATCTGTGAAACCAGATCGTCTACCACTTCACTGGGCGCAAGCTCGGGGTTCTCGGCAGTACCGGCAGGTGCACCGCACTTCGGCGGGCGCGAGTCGCCAATCGCATCGCTGAGACAAACTCGGACCGCATCTTCGCCCACAGTGACCAAGATGAGTGCTGTTCCCTTCCCGTTGATCAGCACCTCAGAAGGCTTCATCAGACCTTCCCCGATGCCCGCGGAAGACTCGACTGTCGACGGCGCACCCGTCTCTCCGTCATTGCCACAAGCGCTCAGGGCCAAGCAACCGATCAGGGCGAGGGCGCCCAAGGTGCTGCGCACGGCAATCATGGCGTGAGTACGACGTCAAACCCAGACGCCGCCTCCACCTGACTTACCCACGAGAACATTGCTTCAACGCCGTTCTGTCCCCCAATGGAGCAATTGGCGCCCCCGGCATTGGTCCGACCCCGGATCAGACCGTAGGCACGACCCGTGGCACCATTGAACACTGGGCCGCCCGAGTCTCCGCCGCACTGACGCTAGGAGGCTACGCCAAGACCATCCCAGCTCGGATTCTTCCAGCTCGGAGCGTTCTGCCCGTCTATAGAAGTAAGAGGGCCGCAGGATTCGGCGTTGAACCCATTTACTCGGAGGCCAAATCCGACGTGACAGATCGTGATGCCCTGGAGACTGTTGTCGGGTGAGGAAATCTGCGACGTGATGCGGAAGTCCGGATTGCCAGGACGCCATACCATGTTGGCTGCCTTCCAGAGTCCGTTGTCATTCACCCTCACCATCATGGCGTCGACGGGAGGCGACGTCCGCTGCCAAGCGGTATCGCCGATCACCTGGTCGGCATGCTTCCACGGCTGGCCGGGATTGCAGTGATCGGCGCTCGAGGTGAACCGCGCCCCAGCTCTCGTGAACGTGAACCCGGTGGTGCACACGGCGTTGAGGTCCGACCGCTGGAGGTCAACACCTCCGCGAAGTGGTATGCATCCGCCGGTCTGCGTGGGGCAGTCATCGTTGGTCGGGGTCAGGTCGAGGCCTTCGACGGAGTTGACCACCACTGGAGGAAGACTCGAATCGCCGGCACGCATCCTTGCGAAATCCTCGGCAAGCCCGAGCACCTCGTCGGAGCCGGCCGCGACGGAAACGACTATTGCGTTCGATGCGATGTCAAGATTCGCCCGCCATCCCTGTCGTTCAAGTTCTGCCAACGCCGCGCGCGCTTCGTCCTGGGGCAATAGTTCGAGCTCAGTAGTCAGGCTTGATCGAACAAACTCTCCGAAATCCTCCCGGAGCCGTCGTAGGTCATCCAGTGAACGAGGAACAATCTCCACGATGGCCCATTTCGGCAGCTGCTGACTGGCGATCAGCTTCGCGCCCTCATCCGAAGTGACGTGCAAGCGGACGGTCCCGCCGTCGGCATGATCGATGGATGCTCCTGCCCATGCCTTGCCCGCCAGAGCACTGGAGAGCTCCACCATCCCTTCCGCGCTCGCCTCTCGGTCAATTCGCGCCGCCGCCTCCTCTGCTGTGAGGTCGAACGCCTCACGGAGATAGGCGATAGCGGCAGTGTTATCTGTTCGTTCAGCGTCGGTCTCGGCGACATTCACGCCGGAGCCCGTCGGATCGGGTGATTGTGCGAGCGCCGGGGGCGCGAGCATTGCTATGCCCAGTGCAGGACTCGCGTACATCAGCAGCTTCTTCATTCGATGACCTTCCCCTTCATCGGATACGAAGCTCTCAACTACTCGGCACCGCCCCTGCGGCACCGAGTTGCGATCGGCCACAGCCGAGAATAGCAGGACGCTCGTCGAGGAGGGGTCCTTAGGGCCCGCTCCTGCGTGGTAGCGGTCCGGCACTGATGAGGCCAATCGGAGACTGGCTCGAACGAGGTAGATTGGCATGCGCCGCTGGGTCGCGTCACCAGCCAATGTCGGCGCCGTCGTCGACCTCTGGGGTGCTGCGATGGTCGATGGCGAGGGCTTTGGCGGCGCTGCGTCGGAGTGAGTCGGTGACGAGGTCGAGCGGGTCTGGCCTCTCACCGGGTCGGCCGTGGTGCTCCAGCTCATCGTCTGGCTGGTCGTCGACGAGGTACATGCGGTTGGAGTCGCGACCTCGGCTGAGTCCGACGTAGCCCATCTCGCGGTGCATGTCGTCGCTGGCCAAGAGCAGCCCGTGGTCACACGTCCTGCCTTGGGCCTTGTGGACGGTGACCGCGTAGCCGTGGCGCATGTGCCCGGCGGCGAGGTAGTCGCTGTCGAGACCGCGGTCGCCGTCGTCAGTCGAGATGGTGACGGTGCGGTGCCGGTAGCTGATGTCGGTGATCGTGCCGACGGTGCCATTGCGGATCCCGTTCGGGTAGTCGTTGCGGGTGCAGATCACCTGGTCGCCGACCTGGAACGGCCGACCAGCGATCACCAGCGGCGACCCTCGGAGTTCGCCGGCTCCTGCGACGTGACGTCGGGCCCGGCGGTTGAGGTCATCGACATCCGCGTTGCGTCTCGCCATCATCAACGCCGACCCACCCGCACTTCGGTGCGTCCACCAGTCGGCGACCATGGCGTCACGCACCGTCTCGGCGTTCGGTGAAGTGACGACCCGGCCGTGCTGACGGAAGGCGCCGACTGCCTGGTCGACGTCACCACTGCGAAGCTGGTGCAGCGCCCAGCGTTCGGTCTCGTCGTTCTGGCGGCGGTTCTCGGTGAGGGTCAGCACCGGGTACCGCTTCGCGAGGGATGCGAGCACGCCGCCGGCCTGGATCTCGGGGAGTTGCTTCGGATCACCGACGAGCGCGACCTTCGTGCGGCGCGTCGCTGCTTCGCGCAGGAGCGGTGCGAGGGTTCGGGTGCCGACCATGCCCGCCTCATCGACCACGAGCACCGTCCGATCATCGAGTCGCTGCTGGCGACGGAGGAGGTCGACGTTGAGCTTGGCGATCGTCGTGGAACGGATCCCCGATCCGGCCTGCAGCTCGTGCGCTGCAGACGCCGAGAGCGCGCAACTGATCACCCGGTAGCCGGACTGCTGCCACGCTTCGCGGGCGGCGTCGAGGCTGAACGTCTTGCCTGTGCCCGCTGCGGCGACGAGCACATCGACCGCTCGACCCGAGGTGCACATCTCGGTGACAACGGCGGCTTGTTCATCGCTGATCGACGGTCGTGTCTCGACCGCACCCTCGACCGCAGTCTCGACCGCCACCCCCCGACGGGCCGTCCGCCCGCCGTTGACCAGGTCGACGACTGACTTCTCGAGGCGGATCATCTCGGCGGTCGAGAACACCGAACCGGTCCGCTGCTTCCATCCGACCCTGACGACCTCGGGTCGCCCCAGGTACTGCCACGCCAGGTCCTCGACGATCTCCATCGACACGCCAGCCGGCAGGTGATCGATCAACCCGCGGATGATGTCGCGTTGGTCGAACGTCGACCGCGCCTCGGTCAACCCGGCTGCCGATGACAGCCGGAGGAACACCCGGGTTGTTACTTCAGCGTCAACGACCGGCACTCCGCGTTGACCGGTCAACGCCGATAGACCGGAGGGGTCGATGCCGATTGTCAGGGCCTCTGACCGCCACCTGTCGGTGTGGTCAGACAACCGTTCAGGGTTGACCACCTTCGCCCGACGAGTCTCCAGCGTCGACACCTGCGCTGCCTTCGCCGAGGTGAGCCCCCACTCGGCCATCGTGCGTTCGATCTGCTCGCGCCGCTTCGAGAACAACCCGATCAACTCCGGGTCGACGCCCTCGATGTCAGCGAGACCGTCGTGCACCGGATCGGCCACGAGTTTCGGCGGCGCGTCGCTCAGCACCAGCGCCGGGTACCCTGGGTCGTGGGATAAGAGAGGCCGCCTGGGCCCTCCCGGCGCGCCAGAACCCAACGAGAAGGTGGAGCCGGCTCGACTCCGCAAGAACGACGCCGAGCTGAACTTGGATCGGGAGACCCTACGGAAGACAGCTGCCAATCTTGCGAGAGCGACAGGCCGATGAGCCGACGATTGGCTTGGACTACGCACGGCCTACCCGGTCACGCGGTCTACAACTGGGGCCAACAGCAGGCCCGTCTCGGACATTGAGCCAGGCGCAGCCTACGCCGCTTCTAAGGCGGTGCGACTCACACCAGCTCGCATCAAGGATGGCAGGCGACTCCAGCCGCCTACCAAAACTGCAACGGTGCGAATGCTACCATTGCATCATGACCGTACGTGAGAAGGTCATCGGAGCGGCGACTGCGGGTCTTCTGCTCGCAGGCGTCGGGGCCGTGGTCTACGCCTTTGTCAGTAGCGCACAGGCGGACAGACAGGCTACAGAAGTAGTGACCGAGCTCAAAGCCGCTTTCGCTCCGGGTGGCAGTCGTCCGAGTGCAGGCGCAGTCTTGGTCAACTTGCAGCTCCCGACCGAGGCCAACGTGCCACGCTTTCCGCGCCTAGCAGGTCTTCATTTAGAGAAATACACGTCACAGAGTGTTGATTCTGTTGAGGTAGTTTACCTTGGCGAATCTCGAGCTTCTTCTTGGTGTTTCCGGGTTGAGTACTCCGGCGCAGAGAAACCTTCCGTCTCGAAGCTAAAGTGTGGCGGATAGTCGCTGAGACCACGCGTAATCGCACTCCACCAAGTATGCATCGAAACGATCGTCGGTTGT